>NZ_DAORSQ010000108.1:0-8049 GCF_035443605.1 Actinotalea sp.
CGAGAAGGGCGCACCGACACCCGTGGCCTGGACCCGGCTGCGCGCACCGAGCGGCTCGATGTCGCCCATGGACGCCGCCGCGATGACCGCCGCCGTGGCGGCCTCGCCGCAGCAGGTCCGGTACGCCGCTGCGGTGGACCGCGAGTCCGCCTACGAGCTGCTCACCGCCCGGTCCGCGCGCGCCGAGGCCGACGCCGCTGCGTCGGCTGCCGCCGACACCGCACGCAAGGAGGCCGAGGTCGCGGCGGCCGCCGCCAAGAAGGAGGCGGACCGCCGCGCGCGCGAGCTGGAGAAGATCGAGGAGCGGATGCGCAAGGAGTCCGAGCGCGAGACCACGCGGTCGACGAGCCGGCCGCGCTCGTCCGCCAGCCCGCTGGACTCGTTCCTCAAGTCCGCCGGCACGCAGCTGGGCCGGGAGATCACCCGGACGATCTTCGGCACCCGCCGCCGCTGAGCCCCGGGGGCCGGGCCGACGGGCCGGGTCCGATGGGGCTCAGCGGACCAGGACGAGGAGCAGCTCGACGGTGCCCGTCGGATCGACCGTGACGAAGCCGAGGTCCGGCGGCTCCAGCTCGAAGTCCGCGAGCGTGATCGGCACGGTCGCGACCACCTCGATCCCGTCGACGGTCCGCTGGACCAGCAGGGTCGCCGTGGCCGGCAGGGTGACCCCGCGCAGCGTCATGGTGCCCTCCGCCAGGACGCTGACGGGCTCCGGGGCCGTGCCGACGGCCGAGACGTCGACGGGCGCCACGAGCTCGAAGACCGCCTCGGGGTAGGTCGACGTGTCGAGCGCGCGGCGGAAGTAGGCATCGCGCGCCGACTCGTCCGTCGTGATCGTCGCGGTGTCGACGGCGACCCTCGCCGCCGTGAGGGAGCCCTCCGCGACGGTGACCGACCCGGTGACGAGGTCCGTCCGACCGACCACGACCACGGCGGTGCCCGACAGCACCTCCCCGATCCGGTAGCCGCCCTGCGAGCCGGTGGAGACCTGCCACGTGCCGTCGACGTCGATGCTGGCCGGCGGACCGGGGGGCACCGTTGCCGTGGCCGTGGGGCTGCTCAGGCCGAGCGGCTCGTCACCCGGCCCGCTGACGAGGCGGGCGTACACCCACGGGCCGCCGACCACCGCGGCCACGGCCAGGACCACGGTGACGACGGTTCCGACGAGCCACCGACGACGGTGCTCGGGGGGCAACGGCGCCCGGCTCGGGTCGACCGGCCCGGCCGTGCCCGACCCCGCGACGACCGGTCCGGGGACCGCCCGCATCGCCCCGGTGGGCTCGCGGCGGTCACGACGACGGCTCTCGGCCGGGCGGTCCCCCACAGGTCTCCTCGGTCGTTCGGTGCGGACGGGCACCACGGTACGCCGCGGACCGGACGCGCCGTGCCGCCGGTCCGGGCGGGCGGGTCAGCGCGGGGCGCTGCTGGGGGCGGTCCCGCTCGGGACGGAGGCCCCGGTGGGCCACGCCACGGCGAGCCCCACCGTCACGGCGCCGTCAGGCCCGACCCGCACCAGCCGGTGGTCGGTCACCCGGCGCGTCGCCGGGTCGACCCGCAGGATCGTCAGCTCGGCGAACCCCTGCAGGGGACCGACGGTCGGCTGGTCGAGGGTCGCACCGGCGGTGCTCGCCGAGACGTAGCGGACGCCATCGCCCACCCGGCCGGGCCCGTACCTGCGGTGCAGGTGGCCGGAGACCTGCACCGGGACGCAGCCACGCTCCATGGCCTCGGTGCCCACCGCCGGGGTGTGGACCAGCAGCAGGTCGACGTCGCCGTCGGCGCACGCGACGTCGGCCAGCCGGGTGCCAGCCTGCGCCAGGCCCTCCTCACCCGCGAGGCGCGTGCCCGCTCCGATCCGGGTCGCGTTGGGGTCGGCGTCGCCGAGGATCCGCAGCCCGTCCACCTCGACCACGCCGCCGTCGAGCACCACGGCGCCGGCCTCGGCCTCCTGGGCCGAGGTCTCCACGGAGTCGTGGTTGCCGTCGGAGATCACCGTGGTGACCCCGTGGGGCGCGGCGGCCGCGAACGCCGCGACGCAGTACTGCTCGACGGCCGTCCCGTTGACGGTGCTGTCCCCCGCGTTGAGGACGACGTCCACCGCGGCGAGCTCGGCGACGCGGCGGATGACGCGCGCCATCCCGACGTTGCAGTGCAGGTCGCTGACGACGAGCAGCACCACGGGCTCGTCCGTCCCGGGGTCGTCGACGCCGCCGTCCGGGACGTCCGGCGGATCGTGCTCGGCCCGCAGTGCCGCCATGGCCTCGTCGAGGGCGGCCCGCCCGGCCCACGCGACATCGAGCGCCGCGACCGCACCGTCGTAGAACGTCTCGTTGGTCCGGTAGGCGTCCACGACGTAGCCGCCGTAGGTGTCGATCACCCCGGCGAGCCGTCCCGTCAGCCGTGCGCCCTCGAGCGGCGTGCCGTCGAAGACCGCCGACGCCGCCTGCGCGTCGTCGCCGGAGGGCACGGCCGGTCCGCTGGAGGTCAGCGTGCCCGCCATCACCAGACCGAGGGCCACGGACCCCGCCAGCAGGCGGTACGGGACGAGCGCGGCCGCGACCTCGGCCCGCCGGCGCGGTCCGAGCAGCGCGCGCACCGCCACGGCGCCCAGCACCAGGGCCAGGGCGGCGAGCAGCGACCGGCGCGCGGCGTCGGCGGCGAGACCGCTCACCGCCGTGCCGAGGGTCGCCTCCGGCGAGCCGAAGAACTGGACGTAGCCCTGCAGGTCGGCACCCAGCGCCTCGAGGGTGCTCGCCTCGTCGACGGCCGTGACCTCGCGCGGGATCTCCTGGACCACGACGGCGACCCCGAGCGTCAGCGGCAGCGGGGAGTCGATGACCACCGTGCCGAGCGGCCCCAGGTCGATGGTCACGAGGTGGTCGACGGTGACCTCGTAGTGGGCCAGGTGCGGGCCGAGGCTCGCCTGCGTCTGGGCGGTCGTCACCCCCCACGCGGCGGCCGGGACGAGGACCGCGAGGCCGATGGCGACGCCACGGGCGAGCCGGCGCACGGTCGGCAGCCGCCACGGTGCCCGCCGCCTGCGCCGCGGGACCTGCGAGGTCACCTCGGCAGGCAGGTCGCCTGCGTGGTCGTGCGGCTGGTCCCCGTCCATGGTCCTCCCAGCCTGAACCATCGGACGCGTCGGTGCCACCGAGCACCGCCCGGCCGTTCGCCGTGAGCGAACCGCCGGCCCGGCATCACCCCCGTGCGGCGCGCGGCCCGTCCGACCCGGCGGACGGTCCCCCGACGAGGTCCGCGAGCGCCGCAGCGTAGCCGCCGGCGCGCGGGTAGCCGCCGTGCGTGGCCACGGCCGGAAGGTAGCCGCTGGTGTCGAGCTCCTCCGCCGCGCGGTCGAACCGGCTGCCGGTGTACCCGTCCAGCGGGAAGCCGAGGTAGTCGGTGCGTCGCCAGAGGTTGACCCAGCGCACCGCCCCGCCCGGCCCGGTGAGGGTCGCGACGAGGCTGCCCGCCGGCGACGGACCGGCCGGCGGCGATGTCTCGTCGTGCACGATGGCGTCGCGCCACGGGTCGGGGGTGAGCAGCCGCGCGCCCCGACCCCGCGCGGTCCCCAGGACGGCCGGCCCGAACAGCTCTGGGAACATCCGGCCGAAGTACGGCCGCAGCTGCGTGCCGTAGGTGAGCAGCGAGATCCGGTCGGTGAGTCGGGCGCCGTGCTCGGTGCGCGCGGCCAGGACGCTGGCCACCGTGAGCACCGCGCCGAGGCTGTGCGCGGAGACGACGACGCGTCGGCGCCCGCGGGTCGGGACGCCCCCGGCCGGCTCCACCCACTCCGCGTACCGCCGGACGAGCTCCGGCACGACGCGCTCGGCGTAGCACGGCGGGCCGAAGGGGTGCCCGGTGCGCGGCAGCAGGCAGATGAGGTCCCACGCGAGACCGAGCGGCCGGGTGCGCCCGCTCGCCGCACCACCCACCATCCCCGCCACCACGGCCACGCCGACGATCCCCGCGCCCCACGCCGCGGTGTCGACGAGACCCGCGTAGAGGCCGGCACCGAAGCCCTCGGCGGCCACGCGGCGCAGCTGCGGCGGTCCGAGCCCGGGGCGGACGGCGATCGCCGCCGTCAGCGCCACGGCTGCCGCCGTGCAGAGCGCGCTGGCCTCGGCCAGCACGCGCGTGACGGGCTCGGCGCGGTGGGCGACGGCCGCGGACCGCCGAGCACGGCGCAGCAGCGGCTCCGCACCAGGGCGGGCGGCCAGCTCGTCGAGCTGCCCGCCGGGCCGGTGGCCACGTCGCAGGGCCCGGGAGACCGGACCGGCCGCCGGCAGCGTGCGCGACGTGCGCGCCGCCGAGAGACCCGCGATCGCGAGGACGGCGACGAGCGTGACGAAGGTCGCGGCGCCGAACCACACGTACACCGACGGGATGCTCAGCTGAGGATCGGGCACGGGGCAGACGACCGTGCAGCCGTCGCGCCCGGGGGCCGGCACCGATCCCGGCAGGCCGATCCCGCCGCGCAGCAGGTCCCCGGCCGGGCGCCCGCCGTTGAGCCAGTCCCCGGCCGCCACGACGGTGACGCTGGACAGCGTCAGGGCGACGCCGACGGACAGCTGGAGGAACACGCCCGGTGCGCGCCCGCCCCAGGCCTCGAACCGCCCGTCCGCGGTGCGCCGCCACCAGCGCGCCGACCACGCGAGGGCCAGCAGCAGCGTCGCCAGCAGGGCCGGGGTGGCGACGAGCCCGAGCAGCGGCAGGCCGGCGGTCCGGTGGTCGACGGCGGTGAGGAGCGTGAGGTGGGCCGCGAGGAGCACCGCCCCGGACCACGCCAGCCGGCGCGACCATCGCGTCACCCTGGCGGGGCTGTCCCCGGGCAGCGCAGCGTCCCCCCAGGCACGCGAGACCAGGGCACCGAGCGTGAGCAGCAGGCCGGTCACGGCCAGCGCCAGGGTCACGGCGAACGGTGCGGCGCTGCCAGGCAGCGCCGCCAGCTGGGCCCGGCAGGCCGCGGACTGGCTGCCCAGCAGCTCGGCCGGGGACGTGCACGCGTCGCCCGTGCCGAACACCTGGTGCCATGCCGTGGTGAGCACGAGGAAGAACAGCCCGCCCGCCACGTGCATCCGGCCGCTCGCCGCGGTCAGCCGGGCGTTGGCCCAGAAGCCGGGCGTCGCCAGCGCCGGTGCACCGTCGGGAACGCCGGCGCGCTCCGCCGGAGCCGCGGCGAGCTGCTCGTACCGGGCGCGCGAGACCCGCGCCAGGACGGCCACGAGCACGAGCGTCGCCAACGGCAGCACCGTCCCGACAGCGAGGCGACGTCCGGACGACAGCGTGGCCAGCCCATCGAGCGCAGGGGGCAGCTGCGCGCACCACCGCTGCCCGCCCGCGAAGCACTGGCTCGCGACGAGGTCGAGGCTGACGACGGCCGACGTGCCGAGCAGCAGCAGCGTGAGCAGCAGGGCGAAGACCCGCAGCGCGGCGGCCGACGCACCGTCCTGCCAGCCGTGCGTCCAGCCGCGGTCCTGGTCGAGCCGCCGGCTCCAGAACGCGACGTTGACGAGGCCGAACGGCAGCAGGAGCGCCCACCCGACGCGGGCGAGACCGCCGACCATCACCCCGACGGTCCCGGTGCCGGCCGTCGGAGAGGTGCGCGCCAGCCCACCCCACGAGTAGGCCTCGCGCACGACGCCGTCGGGCACGTGGCCCCGGTCCGCGGGGGTGAGTCGCGCCAGGACCTCGGCGGTGGGCCGCCAGAAGGAGCCGAGGTCGTCACCCGCCACCTGGGCGATGTCCGCCGGGCCCAGGTCCAGCAGCGCGGGCGGCGGGGTGTTGTTGACCCCGTGCACCCGCAGCTCGAGGACGTCGCCCCGCTGCGGGACGCCGGCCGGGGGTCGGCCACCCGGTCCGGGGTGGCGCACCCCACGCGCCAGGAGGAGACGGAGCCTGTGGACCAGTGACATCGCTGCCCCCTCACGGACCCGTCGCGGGGTCTCGTCGGGCCTGCCCGGACTCTCGCAACGTAGCCCCGGGCCACCGGGGCGGCCACCGCAGGACGCCGCGCCGACCCGACGCGTGGCTAGGGCGCTGGGATCTCCAGCGTGACGACATCTGTCGGGTTGCCGGCCGCGTCCATGCCGTACAGGCAGTAGCGGGCCGGCAGATCGGCGCGCTCGAGCGTCAGCGGGGCGATGAAGAAGTCCCGGAAACCGTCGGTGTCGGTGCAGTCGACCTCGTCCGGCGGACCCCACGTGAAGCGCACGGTGGTGATCTCCGGCGGGTCGAGGTGGGGCCGCACCACCACCGCGCCGTCGCCGATGTCCTCGACGCTCGCCCCGGCCGCGACGATCGGCGGTGTGCGGTCGACGTCGAAGAGCACGGATGCGGCGCCGTCGTAGTCGTCGTCCGCGACCGCGCACAGCGCGTACCGGCCCTCCTCCTGCGGCAGGTCGACGGGCACGACCGTGCCGAAGAGCTCCCAGTCCTCACCGGCGAGCGGCAGCACCACGTCGAGGGCGCCGTCGTAGGTGGCGGGACTCGTGCAGGCGGAACCGTCGCCGAGCGGGACCACCACGGTCCGGGCGCGGCCAGGCTGGCTCCCGACGAGGCTGACGTCCGGCAGCTGGCCCGTCGCGTCCGGCAGGTCGCCCCCACGGAACGACCCGCCGCCACGCTCCGTCCAGACGCTGGAGACCGGCAGCGGGCACGTGTCCCCGAGCTCGAGCTCCCCGCTCCGGGGGTCGAAGCACTCCCCGATCCCCGCGGCGCTCTGGGCGTAGCTGGTCTCCTCGACCATCGTCGCGACGCCGTCGGCCACCTGGCACGGCCGGTTGATGGCGCACGCCCCGCCGTCGTCCGCCGTCACCCCGCCCGAGGTGGTGTTGATGACCGCGACCACCTGCTCGGGCACGCCGTCCGCGTCGAGCGTCAGCAGGGGCGACCCGCTCGACCCCTGGATGATGCCGGGGCAGTCGTTGGACCAGACGCCGAACCACAGCCAGGCACCCTCGATGACGGTGTGCTGCGCCCCGAGGGTGCACTCGCCGAGCCGCATCACCCAGTCGTCGTGCATCAGATCCTGGACGGGGACGCCCACGTTGACGACCTCGGTGCCCTCGGCAGGCTCCCGCTCGGTGATCGGGACGGGGTCCACGCCCAGGTCCGCCAGCTCGTCGAGGGTGGCGTCGAGTCGGATGACGGCGGTGTCGGTGGCCCGCATGGTCGAGTACGCGAGCTCGACGACGTCGACCGTGAGCGTCGCGTCGAGGTTGCCGTCCGCGCGGAAGAACTCGGCGGTCCCGAACCACTCGATGCCGATCGTCGTGCGCTGGGCCGAGCGCCCCACGTCGCCGACGCAGTGCCCGTTGGTGAGCACGTAGGCCGGACCGTCCGGCACCCCCGTGTCGATGAGGGTCCCGGTGCAGTTGGAGCCCGCGTTGAGCGACGCGATCCCGGAGAAGTCCACCACCCGGTCCAGCGGGAGCGGGTCGGCCGGCTGCACTCCCTCGGGACCGGGCGGGACGACGTCGTCCGGCCCGGCGGTGCACCCGGCGAGCAGGAGGGCGGTGAGGACGATCACGCTGACGCGTCGGGACACGGGGCTCCTCGTGACAGCCCGGTTCGGCGGGGCACCCGGGACGACGATCCGCGAGAGTACCGCCCATGATCGCGAGCGGGAAGGGCGTCGAGCGTCTCGCACCCGCGCGCCGCCCGGACGCGTCGCGGCACCCCGTCCCACCGCGTCAGGACGACGAAGGGCCGCCCTCGCGGGCGGCCCTTCGGCCCGGTGGAGCTGAGGGGATTCGAACCCCTGACCCCCTGCATGCCATGCAGGTGCGCTACCAGCTGCGCCACAGCCCCGGTGCCCCTGAGGGCGAGGTTGAGTGTAGGCGATGCCCGGGCCGCAGGGCCAATCCGGTCCCGCCGGTCGGTCGGCCGGCGGTCCGGGAACCGCGTGGGCGCTCAGGTCCGCAGGGCGTCGGCCGTGCTGCTCGGCAGCACCTCGGCCGGCATCCCGGCGTTCCAGTCGTCCACCGCGACCGCGGGCCCGAGGTTGTGCGCCTCGACGTACCAGTCGGTCCCGGCGTGCCGGCCGGAGGG
>NZ_DAORSQ010000109.1:0-7879 GCF_035443605.1 Actinotalea sp.
CGCGGGACCCAACGCTCCGCACGAAGACCGAACCCTCCGCACCGCGGGACCCAACCCTCCGCACCGCGGGACCCAACCCTCCGCACGAGCGGGTCGCCCCGCCGCGGGACGCACGACGGCCCGGCACCCACCAGGGGGCCGGGCCGTCGGTCGGGCGTCGAGGAGGCTCAGGCCTCCGGGACCACCCGGACGTCGATCTGCGCCGAGACGTCGTCGTGCAGGCGGACCTTCACCGCGAAGTCGCCGATCGTCTTGATCGGCTGGCCGATCTCGATCTTGCGCTTGTCGATGGAGGGGCCACCGGCGGCCGCGACGGCCTCGGCGATCTCCGTGGTGGTCACCGCACCGAAGAGGCGCCCGGAGGCGCCGGCCCGCGCGGAGACGACGACGGGCTTGGACTGCAGGGAGTCCCGCACGGCCTTCGCCTCGTCGAGGGTGGCGATCTCGCGGCTCTTGCGAGCCTTGCGGATGCCGGCGATCTGCTTCTCCGCACCACGCGACCACGCGGTCGCCAGGTTGCGCGGGACGAGGAAGTTCCGGGCATACCCGTCCTTCACCTCGACCACGTCACCGGGCGCACCGAGACCGGTCACCTCGTGCGTCAGGATGAGCTTTGCCATCTGTCCAGCCTCTCTCAGCGAGCCGAGCTCGAGTACGGCAGCAGAGCCATCTCACGGGCGTTCTTCACGGCCCGTGCGATCGCGCGCTGCTCCTGGACGGAGACACCGGTCACCCGGCGAGCGCGGATCTTCCCGCGGTCGGAGATGAACTTGCGCAGCAGCGCGGTGTCCTTGTAGTCGACGGCCTCGATCTTGGCCGACTTCAACGGGTTGGTCTTCTTCTTGGGCTTGCGGATGACGGGCTTGGCCATCGTGGTGCTCCTTCAGTGTC
Source organism: Actinotalea sp. (assembly GCF_035443605.1). NCBI lineage: Bacteria > Bacillati > Actinomycetota > Actinomycetes > Micrococcales > Cellulomonadaceae > Actinotalea > Actinotalea sp. The sequence goes on from NZ_DAORSQ010000109.1 coordinate 892, forward strand.
GGAGCCCGGACCTACCGGCTACCACGAGGGTGGCCGACGGTCCGGGATGGGGCAGGAATCAGAACGGGGGCTCGTCGTACGACGCGCCGCCGGCAGAGGGTGCGGGCGTGGCCCACGGGTCGTTGTCGATGCCGCCGCCCTGGGCGGCACCGCCCTGGTTGCCGCCGCCGCCGAAGCCGCCGCCACCACCGCCGGAGCGCTGGGCACGGGTGACCTTGGCGGACGCGTAGCGCAGGGACGGACCGATCTCGTCGACCTGGAGCTCGACGACGGTCCGCTTCTCACCCTCGCGGGTGTCGTAGGACCGCTGGACGAGCCGACCCGAGGCGATGACCCGAGTGCCCTTGGTGAGGGACTCGGCGACGTTCTCGGCCGCCTCGCGCCAGATCGAGCAGCGCATGAACAGCGTGTCGCCGTCCTTCCACTCGTTGCTCTGGCGGTCGAACGTGCGGGGCGTCGACGCGACCGTGAAGTTCGCGACGGCGGCCCCGGACGGGGTGAAGCGCAGCTCGGGGTCCCCCGTGAGGTTCCCGATCACCGTGATGACGGTGTCACCAGCCATGCCAGCTCCTCGGTCAGTCAGTGCGGTCAGTTCGGTAGGGCGACGAACGACGCTCAGCGAGCGTCGGGACGCATGACCTTCGTGCGCAGGACGGCCTCGTTGAGGCCGAGCTGGCGGTCCAGCTCCTTGGCCGTGGCCGGCTCGGCGGTGAAGTCGACGACGGCGTAGATGCCCTCGGTCTTCTTCGCGATCTCGTAGGCCAGGCGACGCCGGCCCCAGATGTCGATCTTGTCGATCGTGCCACCAGCGGTGGTCACCACCGACAGGTACTTGTCGAGTGACGGGGCGACGGTGCGCTCCTCGATCTCGGGATCGAGGATGACCATCAGCTCATAGTGACGCATGCGAGGACCCACCTCCTGTGGACTGTCGCGGTCACGGTCTCTCCGTGACAGGAGGGTTGAAGCGTCTGCATGCCCGGGCAGGTCGCGGTGATCGGCACCACGAGACCCCGGGCAGCAACCGCCCATGCTACCGGCTCCGGGGGACCACCCCGGCACGAGGGCGCACGAAGGGCGGACGCGGCGGGCGCCGGCCGGCCCGCCGGTCCCGTGCGTCAGGGTGAGCCGGGGGCCGGCCCCGCATCCGGGTCAGGGCCCAGCGACACGGTGATCGTCACGGTCGAGCCGGGCGGTGCCTGGGAGCCGGAGCCGGGTGCGATCCCGACGACGTCCCCCTCCGGCACGTCGGCGTCGTACGCCTCGACGACCTCGACGGCGAACCCGGCGGCCGCCAGCTCCGCCCTGGCGTCGTCGGCGCTCATCCCCGAGACGTCGGGCACGGCCACCGTTCCCGTGCCCAGCGAGACGACGATGGAGACGGTCGAGCCCTGCTCGATCTCTCCGCTCGCGCTCGCGCTGACCACCAGACCCTCGGCGACCGACGGGTCGTTGGCCCGCTGCACGTCCGCGACGAGGCCGGCGGCCGTCAGGGCGGCCACGGCGTCGGCCTCTGGCAGGCCAACGACGGCGGGCACCTCCACCAGCGGCGGGGTGTTCGGCTCGCCCACGTCGGCCCGCGGGGGGAAGTCGAGCTGCTCACGGCCGGTCATCGCCTGCGTCATGTACGCGGTCCAGATGTCCAGCGGCACCGAGCCGCCGGTGATCTGCTCGTACCCGCCGAACGCCGTGATCGACTCCTGCTGGCCCTCGGGGCCCACCTGGTAGAGCGTGACCGAGGTGGTCAGCTGGCGCGTGAAGCCGATGAACCACGCGGACTTGTTGTCGCTCGAGGTACCCGTCTTGCCCGCCACGGGGTAGCCCACGGCCTGCGCCTTGCGCGCGGTGGCCCCGGAGCTCTCGACCACCTGGGTCAGGGCGTGGGTGACGTCGGCCATGACGTCCTCGGCGAACGCGCGCTCCGGCGTCACGCCACCGCTGTGCGCCAGGCGCCCGTCGAGGTACTCCACCGTGCGCACGATGAACGGCTCGGAGCGCAGCCCCTGCGCGGAGAAGGTGTTGTACGCCTGGGCCATGTCGAGCGGGTGCGGCGAGGCCGTGCCGAGCACGTTGGCGACGACGTCCTGACCCTCGAGCGCGGCGTCGGGCAGGCCTGCGCGGCGCGCGACGTCGAGCGTCGCAGCGGGCGTGACCTCGGCGTTGATCTGCGCGTACACCGAGTTGACGGACTTGGCGGTCGCCTCGACGAGGTCGATCTTCCCGTAGCTCGAGTTGCCGAAGTTGCGCACCACGTTGTCGGTGAACCCCTCCATGGGGAACCGGTTGGCGCCCGAGTACCGGGACTTCAGCGAGCCACCGCCCTCGAGGTACGCGGTGAGGGCGAACGGCTTGAAGGTCGAACCGGCCTGGGCGATGTCCTGCGTGACGGCGTTCTGCGACTGGGTGAGGTAGTCGGGGCCGCCGTACAGGGCGAGGATCGCGCCGTCCACCGGGTCCAGCGTCACGAGGGCCGCGCGCAGGTTGGGGGCGTGGTCCGCCGGCATGGCGGTGACCGCGGCCACGGCCATGTCCTGCAGGCCCTTGTCGATGGTCGTGACGATCCGGTATCCGGTGCGGCGCAGCTCGTCGGACGTGATGGACGACGTCGCGAGCAGCTCGCGCTCGACCATGTCGAGCAGGTAGCCCTGGGGCCCGGCGAACGTGTCCGAGCGTGCGTACTCGATGGTCTCGGGGAACACCTGGGCGTCCCGGTCGGCCTGGGTCAGCGCTCCGGTCACCACCATGCCGTCGAGCACGTAGTTCCAGCGCCGCTCGGCCTGCTCGGGCGACACGCGCGGGTCGAAGTTGTTCGGCGACGGGATGACGCCGGCGATGAGCGCAGCCTGCGAGACGGTCAGCTCCGCGGCGCCCACACCGAAGTACGACCGCGCAGCGGTCTCGATGCCGTAGGAGTCGCGGCCGAAGTAGATGGTGTTGAGGTACGCCGAGATGATCTGGTCCTTGTCCTGGACCCGGCTGAGCTTGATCGCCAGCAACGTCTCCTGGATCTTGCCCGGGATGGTGTCGACGGTCTCGTTGAAGTAGTAGCGCTCGGCGTACTGCTGGGTGATCGACGAGCCGCCCTGTCGGTCCGCGCCGGTCAGCGTGACCCACGCAGCCCTGGCCATGCCGGTGATGTTGATGCCGGCGTTCTCGTAGAAGGTCCGGTCCTCGCCCGCGACGACGGCGTCCTTGACGTGCTGCGGGATGACCGCAGCGTCGAGGATGACGCGGTTCTGCACCCCGAGCGTGCCCATCGCGGTGGCCCCGTCGGAGTAGTAGATCGTCGTCGTCTGGGCGTCGACGAAGTCGCCCGGCTCGGGGATGGGCGTGCGCAGGTAGGCGGCCACGAGCACGCCGAAGCCCAGCGCGCCGATCGTGAGGAGCGTCCCCAGGACCAGCCGCCACGACGGCAGCCAGCGGCGGACCCCCTTCTTGCCCCAGCGCGGGTAGTCGATGAGCCGACGCCGCGGCGGCGCGGCGACGGCGGTGCGGCGCGCGCCGGCGGACCCCGTGCCACCGGAGCGCGTGCCACCGGACCCCGTGCCACCGGAGCGCGTGGCGCCGACCGGGGGTGTGGTCGAGCGCTGGCCGGTGGTACCGCCCAGGACGCTGCGCCGCTGGGGGCCCGTGGGACCACCCGGGCGCGAGGAGCCGGGGCTGGAGGGGGGAGTGGCCACGCTGTGCCTTCCGGTCGTCGTCCGGCGCCGGCGGAAGGGCGCGTGTCGCACCCTCCGCACCGCGCACGGATGCGGCTCGGGGCGTGCGGGACGCCCCCAGGATGTCCCCAGTATGGGCATCGCGTGTGGAGACGGTGTGCCGAACCCGCCAGGGAGATGGGCAGGTGACGGGGCGGTCCAGAGATGGTGACGCACGCCACGGCGCGCCGCCGGTCCGGGCGCCTTGCCACGGGTCGATCGCCGTCGTAGTCTCTCGATGTATCCATTCGATACATCCATCCGTTCTGTCGGATGTGGGGTCCGGCGATCGACGGAGGGCGAGGCGGCGTGCGCAGCAGGTCCGACGTCCTCGAGGTCGCCATCCTCGGGCTGCTGCACGAGGCACCCATGCACGGCTACGAGCTGCGCAAGCGGCTCAACCTGCTGCTCGGCTCGTTCCGGGCGCTGTCGTACGGCTCGCTGTACCCGGCGCTCAAGGGCATGGCGGACCGCGGGCTCATCGCCGGCGCCGACAACGCGATGACGCCGCCGCCGCACGCGTTGTCCGGCAAGCGGGCCCGGATCGTCTACGAGCTCACGGCCGACGGCAAGGAGCACCTCGCCGAGGTCCTCGCGAGCTCCGGCCCGACGACGTGGGAGGACGAGCACTTCGACGTCCGGTTCGCCTTCTTCGGGCAGACCGACGCCGAGACCCGGCTGCGGATCCTCGAGGGGCGCCGTAGCCGGCTCACGGAACGGCTGGAGCAGGTGCGGCTGTCCGCAGCCCGCACCCGCGAGCGCGTCGACGAGTACACGCTCGAGCTGCAGCGGCACGGTCTGGAGCAGGTCGAGCGCGAGGTGCGCTGGCTCGACGGACTGATCGACAACGAGCGCGGCCGCGGCCGCGCGACATCACGGGGTGGCCGACCGGCTGACCACGCACCCGCCGACGACGACACGTCGCGGCACTGAGAAGAGATCGAGGAACGACGATGAGTTCGATCCGCGTCGCCATCGTGGGCGTCGGCAACTGCGCCGCGTCACTGGTCCAGGGCGTCCACTTCTACGCGGACGCCGACCCGCAGAGCACCGTGCCCGGCCTGATGCACGTGCAGTTCGGCCCATACCACGTCTCGGACATCGAGTTCGTGGCCGCGTTCGACGTCGACGCCAAGAAGGTCGGCTTCGACCTCTCCGAGGCGATCGGTGCCAGCGAGAACAACACCATCAAGATCGCCGACGTCCCGCCGCTCGGCGTGACGGTGCAGCGCGGTCACACCCACGACGGCCTCGGCAAGTACTACCGCGAGACGATCGAGGAGTCGGAGGCCGAGCCGGTCGACATCGTGGCGACCCTGCTGGAGCGCAAGGTCGACGTCCTCATCTGCTACCTCCCGGTGGGCTCCGAGGACGCGGCGAAGTTCTACGCGCAGTGCGCCATCGACGCCAAGGTCGCGTTCGTCAACGCCCTTCCGGTGTTCATCGCCTCCGACCCGGTCTGGGCCAAGAAGTTCGAGGACGCCGGCGTCCCGATCGTCGGCGACGACATCAAGTCCCAGGTGGGCGCGACCATCACGCACCGCGTGCTGGCCCGGCTCTTCGAGGACCGCGGCGTCATCCTCGACCGCACGTACCAGCTCAACGTCGGCGGCAACATGGACTTCAAGAACATGCTGGAGCGCGACCGCCTGCAGTCCAAGAAGATTTCCAAGACGCAGTCCGTCACGTCCAACATGGACCACGAGCTGGCCGCGCGGAACGTCCACATCGGCCCGTCGGACTACATCCAGTGGCTCGACGACCGCAAGTGGGCCTACGTGCGCCTCGAGGGCCGCGCGTTCGGCGAGGTGCCCCTGAACCTCGAGTACAAGCTCGAGGTCTGGGACTCGCCCAACTCCGCCGGCATCATCATCGACGCGCTGCGCGCCGCGAAGATCGCCAAGGACCGCGGCGTCGGCGGCCCGATCCTGTCCGCCGCGACGTACTTCATGAAGTCGCCGCCGGTCCAGATGGAGGACACGAAGGGCCGCGCGCAGCTCGAGGCGTTCATCGCCGGCGAGATCGAGCGCTGACCTGACCCGACGGCGCCCCGCGCGCCTCGGCTGAGCACGACCGCCCCCCGGGGCGACTGAGCACCGACGTGGAAGGTCCGGCACGGTATCCGTGCCGGACCTTCCACGTTCCCGGGCTCGGGCGGTCAGCGACCCACCGGGCAGGACGGACCGCAGGGGCGGCCTCGCCCGGACCAGCCGCGAGACCGCAGCGCCTGCTCGACCTGCCGGGCCGTCGCGCACGGGGCGACGGCGACGTGGTGCCAGCGGTAGCGCAGGGTGAGCTCCCCACGGCTGATGACGACGGCGTTGTCGCGCCAGACGTCCCCGTCCGTGCGACCACCGGGGTGCGCCAGCTCGCCGTCGAGCTCGGTGCGCACGCCCAGGCCCTCGTAGATCCCGTCAGCGCGGGTCCACCGGCCCCCCACGTGCTGACGCACCTGGAGCCTGGAGCGGGGCAGCCCGTGCGCCCGCTCGACGTCGTGGTGGTAGCGCCGCTCGAGCGGGGACTCGATGCCGAGGCCGACCTCGGCGAGCACGTCCGCCAGAAGCGCCCGATGCCGCACACGACGCCGTGCGCCGAGTGGCTCGAGGACCTCCTGGGGCCACATCCCGGCCCGGACGGCCACGCACACGAGTCCGACGACGTCGTCGACGGCACGGAGCCCTTGCACGACGTCGAGCACGGTGTCGCCGCGAGCGACCACGGGCAGCCGGCCGAGCACGGGCGGCATCGTCCGGCGGCGGTGCACCCGCAGGCCCGGCTGAGGGTCGACCCTGCGCGCGGCCGGGATGCTCACGTCGACCACCCGCGGGGGCACCGCGACGAAGCCGTGCACGTACGCGGCGGCGGCGTGGCTGACCGCAGCACCAGGACCCGCGTGCAGGAGCGCTGCCCACGCCCGGCTGCGCCACGGGATCGGGCCGGAGTGGGCGACATAGACACCCGGGTGCACCCGCTGCCAGCGACCCGTGGCGGCGCGGCGTGCGACCCACGGCCCGGTCCCACCCGCGGCGAGGACCTGGGCCCGGCTGACGACCGCGTCCTGACGCGCGAGCAGCGCTCGCAGGGTGGGGTTGTCAGGAGGCACACCCCACCGTGGTGCCGCAACGCCCGAGGGAGGTGTTGAGGACCGTGTGCGTGTGGATCCCACCCCCCGTCCACAGCCCGCGGGCCGCCCGGAGTGCCCGCGAGGGCTGCAGACGGGCCCATCAGGGTCTTCGAGCCCGCCGACGCCCCACCGTGGAACATCACGAACGAGATCCGTGCCGGTTGTT
>NZ_DAORSQ010000110.1:0-7529 GCF_035443605.1 Actinotalea sp.
GGAGTTCCGTCATACCAGCGTCATCGCAGGGGTGGCCACAGGGACCATCGCCGGCTTCGGGGCCGAGTCCTACCTGCTCGCCATTCGCGCAATCGCCGGGCGCCGGTCCGACCAGACAGCGGGTGCGCCGGCATCGGCGGACCCCGGCGGCCACTCATGAGCGTCGACCGTGACGGCTGGCCGTCTGACACCCGAGAGCGGCTGCACGTGCTCAAGAACCGGTGGCAGGCCCTGACGGATCAGTTGGCCGCGGCCGACCTGCACGGCCTGCTTCTGACCGACCCCAGCGATGTCCGTTGGCTCACCGGCTTCTCCGGTAGCAATGGCGCCGCCCTAGCGATCGCGGGCTCGGCCCCGCAGCTCGCCACGGACGGCCGCTACGCAGAACAGGCAGCCGTGGAATGTCCCGGGGTCGGGCTGCTCATCACCCGGCAACTCGTCGAGCAACTTCTGATGCGCCTTCGCGAGCATTCGGTCACCAACCTCGGCGTGGATCCCGTGTCGATGACGCTCGCCCAGTTCCGAATGCTCGGTGCACACCCGTCGATGTTCGGGGTCCGGGTCACCGAGGTCGACTCGCCGTTGGCCGATCTGCGCCGGATCAAGGACAGCAGTGAGATCGCCAGTCTGCGCGAGGCCTGCCGCATTTCCACCGAGTCGCTGCGGGTGGTTCTGCAGGAGGTCCGGGTAGGGATGACCGAGCTAGAAGTGGCGCGGATGCTGGAGTTGACGATGGGTGAACTCGGCGCTTCCGACCGCGCCTTCACCACCATCGTCGCCGCCGGGCCGAACGGTGGCGAACCACACCACGCCCCCACTCCACGCCCGATCGAGGCGGGAGATTTCGTGACCATCGACTTCGGTGCGCTGGTGGATGGCTACCACGCGGACTGCACTCGGACCGTGATCGTCGGCGGCGACCCGGCGGACTGGCAGTCGGAGATCTACCAGGCCGTGCGTGAGGCAGCCGAGGCCGGCCGGGCGGCCGCCGTCCCCGGTGCCGAGACCAAGGCCGTCGACGCCGCCGCTCGCACGGTGATTTCTGCCGCTGGGTTCGGCGAGGTCTTCGTCCACGGGCTCGGTCACGGCGTCGGCCTGGACATCCACGAGTCGCCGATGTTGGGTGCCGCCACGGCAGGTACGCTGTCTGCTGCTGTCCCCATCACCGTCGAGCCCGGAATCTACCTGCCCGGTAAGGGCGGGGTCCGGATCGAGGACACCTGTCTGGTCGGCGACGGGGGACTGGAAATCATGACGGACTTCCCGCGCGACCTGCTGCGTGTGGACTAGCGAAAGAGGCGCGGATGGCGACGACGAACGATCTGAAGAACGGTTTGGTCCTCAAGATCGACGGGAACCTCTGGGCTGTCGTGGAGTTCCAGCACGTCAAGCCCGGCAAGGGCGGCGCCTTCGTGCGGACCAAGCTGAAGAACGTGCTGTCCGGCAAGGTCGTGGACCGCACCTTCAACGCCGGTCTGAAGATCGAGACCGCGACCGTCGACAAGCGCGACATGCAGTATCTGTACAAGGACGGCACCGACTTCGTCTTCATGGACACGGCGACGTACGACCAGCTCTACGTCCCCGAGGTCACCGTCGGCAGCGTCGCGGACTACCTCCTGGAGAACCAGACCGCGATGGTCGCCACGCACGAGGGCGCCCCGCTGTACGTCGAGCTGCCGCCGTCCGTCGTCCTGCTCATCAGCTACACCGAGCCGGGCCTGCAGGGCGACCGCTCCACCGGCGGCACCAAGCCCGCCACGCTCGAGACCGGCGCCGAGATCCAGGTGCCGCTGTTCCTCGAGGTCGGCACCAAGGTCAAGGTGGACACGCGCGACGGGTCGTACCTCGGCCGAGTGAACGACTGACCGCGTGGCCGCACGGAGCAAGGCCCGCAAGCGCGCCGTCGACGTGCTCTTCGAGGCAGACCAGCGCGGACTGCCGCCCGTCGAGCTCCTCGCCGCGCGCCTGACCGAGCCCGGAACGCAGGCCGCCCTGCCCCAGTACTCCGTCGACCTCGTCGAGGGTGTCGTCGAGCGGCAGGCGCAGATCGACGAGCTCATCTCGACCTACGCGCACGGCTGGACGCTGGACCGGATGCCCGCCGTCGACCGCGCGGTGCTGCGGCTGGGCACGTGGGAGATCCTCTTCAACGACGACGTGCCCGACGCCGTCGCGGTGGACGAGGCCGTCGAGCTGGCGCGCGCGCTGTCGACGGACGACTCGCCGACCTTCGTCAACGGCCTGCTGGGCCGGATCGTTGACCTCAAGCCCACGCTGCTGGGCTGAGGTCAGGCGGGCACGACGGCGACGGCGTCCGGGCCGGTCCGCTGCGTCGGCGCCGTGGTGCTGCGTGCGCGGACCGGGAGGTTGGCGGACGGGCGGCCGAGCATGTGCCCCTGCACCGTCACGACCCCCATGTCGATGAGCGCGGTGAGCTCGGTGAGCCGCTCGACGCCCTCCGCCACGACCTCGAGGCCGTGCGCCTCGGCCAGCGCCAGGATGGCGCGCAGCACGGCCGCGCCCTGGGTGGTGCCGATGTCGTGCACGAAGGCGCGGTCGATCTTCAGGACGTGCAGCGGCAGCTCGGACAGGCGGGACAGCGAGTTGTAGCCGGTGCCGAAGTCGTCGAGCGCGATCTTCACGCCGCGCGCGGCCAGGGCCGTGAGCGAGGCGCGGACGTGCAGCGCGTCGTAGAGCAGCGCGCTCTCGGTGACCTCGATGGTGAGGCGGTCCCAGGCGTCGGTGCCCCACGACTCCTCGACGTGACGCACGAAGTCGGGCTCGTCGAGCTGACGGGCTGCGACGTTCACGGCGACCGGCAGGTCGAACCGCTCCATGCCCGCGCGGGCGGCGATGAACATCTGGCGGCCCACCTCGACGATGAGCCCGGTCTCCTCGGCCAGCGGCAGCCACTCCGCCGGCGGGCGCAGCCGGCCGTCGTGCTGCCAGCGGGCGAGCACCTCGAGGCTGGTGACCTCCAGGGTCATCGCGTCGGTGAGGGGCTGGAAGTGGGCGAGGATCCCGCCGGTGACGAGCGCGGTCTCGAGCTCCGCCCTGACCTGGGCGCGCGAGGCGACCTCGGCCCGCATGCGCTCGTCGAAGAAGCCCACGCCGGCGTGGGAGCGCTTGGCCTCGAGCATCGCGAGGTCGGCCTCGCGCAGCAGCCCCGCGGGGTCCGGGACGTCGTCCGGTGCCCAGGTGGCCACGCCGACCGTCAGGCCGGGCCGGGCGACGTCGTCGCCCGGCGGGTCGATCTCGGCGCGCAGCCGGCGGGCGAGGTGCAGCAGGACGGCGGTGTCGGGCGCGTCGGGAAGGACGGCGACGAACTCGTCCCCGCCGTGCCGGGCGAGGTAGGCCGTCCCGCCCAGCACGTCGCGCAGGTGCGTCGCGGTGTGCACGAGCAGCTGGTCGCCCCACGAGTGGCCGTGCCGGTCGTTGGCGAGCTTGAAGCCGTCGAGGTCGCAGAAGAGGAGGGCGACCCCGGAGCCGTCCCGGGCTGCGGCCTCGAGGGTCTGGCTGAGGTGGCGGTCGAGCGACGGTCGGTTGGCGAGCCCGGTGAGGGCGTCGAACGACGCGGCACGGCACACCCGGTCCGTGAGCGCCTGGCGCTCCGCAGCGCCCGAGACCACCCGGGCGAGGTCCTGGAGGAAGGCCCGCTCGTCGTCGTCGGTGGTGCGGTCGGGTGCGGCGCGGAACTCGGTGACGAAGCGGTCGTGCTCGAGGTGGCGCAGCGTCGCCGTGACGGTCGGGTCGCCGAGCACCTCGCGACCGGCTTCGGTGGCTGCGGCGAGCACCTCGGCGGTGGTCGGGGCAAGCCAGGCGACGTTGCCCACCCGGGCCAGCGCGTCGCGCATCCGCGTGCGGCGCAGCGACTCGCGGCGGACCGTCGTGATGCCGCTCGCCGCCCAGATCTGCATCCCGACGACGATCGGGAGCACCCAGACGCCCTTGAGGAGCTCCGTGACGTCCGACGGTGGCGGGATCGACGAGGCGATGAGGAACGTCGCCGACGCGAAGCCGGCGACGGTCACGAGCGCGCCGACGGCCGTCAGTCGCGTGACCTGGACGACGCGGGCGACGTACAGGCCCAGGCCCATCACCGGCACCAGGTCGACGGCGGTGGCGAGCACCCCGTACTGCGGCAGGCCGCCCACCGTCTGGTGGCCGTAGAGCAGGTCCGTACCCAGCCACAGCACGGTGGCGCCGATGTACCAGGTGGCGGTCGCCGCGGTGAGCAGACGCACGCTCGGCCCGCCCGTGAAGGCCTGGACCGCCGGGAGGCTCAGCGTGACGCCGGCACCCAGCGCGGCGAACCGCAGGGCGAGCACCAGCTCGGTCGCCGGACCCGCCGGCACGAGGGTCGCGAGGCCGTTGAGGAGGGTGACGACGACGAGCGCGAGCGACCAGTAGAGGATCCATGCGGCACCCCCGCTGCGCAGCGCGCCCGGCAGGACGCGGTCCTGGCCCTCGCCGCGCAGCCACCCCGCCTGGAGCGCGCACAGCGCGACGACCACACCGGCGACCAGGAGCTGGATCGCGGTGGACCAGGTGGGGACAGAACCAGACACAGCGGGTGTATCGGTCCCGGCGGCCGGGACCTTGAGCCCTGATCTTCAGCCGGCGGCGGCCACGTGGCCGAACCGGTGCCGGGTGCGGCTGACGGCCTGCTCGCGCAGCACGCTGAGGAGCTCGCGGGAGCCGGAGGCGAGCACGGGCCCGTCGAGCACGGTGACCTCGCCCAGCCTCGTCCGCGCGGCCTCGCGCAGGCCGGGCGCCGCCCCGACGACGCGGACGCGCCCCGTGACCTCGCCGGTACGGACCCGGGCCGCGAACGTGGCGTCGTCCTGCTCGCCCGCCGTGCTCACCGTGACCGGGACCCCGGCACACCCCGCCGCGGCCAGCACCCTGGCGACCTCGCGCGGCCGCGCACCGGCGCCGGCGCGCAGCGTCAGGTGCGGCACGGGCCGGTAGCGCAGCACGTCGGCCTCGGCGCGCAGGCCCGACGGGTCGTGCTCCTGCCCCAGGTCCGCCGCCCAGACCCGGGCGTCGTCCGCACGGGCCCACGCGAGCCAGCCCTCGTCGTCGGTGGGCACGTCCGCGTCCGACCACGCTCCGAGCTGCGCGACGTAGTGCGGGCCGCCGGCCTTGGCCCCGGGGCCGACGACGGAGGCCTTCCACCCGCCGAAGGGCTGGCGACGCACGATCGCGCCGGTGATGTGCCGGTTGACGTAGGCGTTGCCCACCTCGACGTGCTCGAGCCAGTGGGCGATCTCCGACTCGTCGAGCGAGCAGATCCCGCCCGTGAGGCCGAAGGCGACGGCGTTCTGCAGTGCGAGAGCCTCGTCGAGCGTCTCGACCCGCATGATGCCGAGGACGGGGCCGAAGACCTCGGTGGTGTGGAAGAAGGAGCCGGGCGCGACGCCGTGCTTGACCCCGGGCGTCCAGAGCCGGCCCTCGGCGTCGAGCCGGCGCGGCCGCACCAGCCAGTGCTCGCCGGGGTCCAGCACGGTCAGCGAGCGCAGCAGCGGCCCGGCCGCGGGCTCGGTGAGCGGCCCGACGGTGGTGGCGAGGTCCGCGGCCGGTCCCACGCGCAGCGACGCGACGGCGTCGGCGAGCTGGCGGCGCAGCCGGTCCGAGCGGCCGGCCGAGCCGACGAGGACGAGCAGGGACGCGGCGGAGCACTTCTGCCCCGCGTGCCCGAACGCCGAGCGCACGATGTCGCCGACGGCCAGGTCGACGTCGGCCGACGGCGTGACGACGATCGCGTTCTTGCCCGACGTCTCCGCGACGACGTCCAGCCCCGCCCGCCAGCCGCCGAACAGCCGCGCGGTCTCGATCGAGCCCGTGAGCAGCACGCGGGCGACGTCGGGGTGGGCGACCAGCCGTCGACCGATGTCGCCCTCGGGCGCCAGCAGCACCTGCAGCACGTCGCGCGGCAGCCCGGCCTCGTCGAGCGCGGCGTGCACGGCGGCCATCGCGACCTGGGTGCAGCGCGGCGTGGGTGGCGCGGGCTTGACGAGCACGGGGGAGCCCGCGGCGAGCGCCGCGAGCACCGAGCCCACCGGGATGGCGACCGGGAAGTTCCACGGCGGTGTGACGACGGTCACGCCCCACGGTCGGAACATGGCGCCGCGGGTGCCGCCGTCCGCGAGCTCGGCCGCGCGCTCGGCGTAGTAGAGCGCGAAGTCCACGGCCTCGCTGACCTCGGGGTCCGCCTCCGCGACGGTCTTGCCGGCCTCGTGGACCATCGTCGCGACGAGGTCCCCGCGGCCCGCCTCGAGGTGCACCGCGGCCCGGCGCAGCACGGCGGCACGCCGCTCCGGGGGCAGCTGCGCCCAGAGCGGCCGGACCGCGACGGCCCGGCCGACGGCGGCGTCGACCTCGGCCGCGCTGGTGATCACCGTCGCCGGCGGGACGGCCACCTCCCGGACGAGCAGGCCCGCAGCCCAGCTGCGCGACGCCGCGACGGCGGGGTCGGTGTCCGGGGTGTTGGCGAACGGGGGCGTGGGGCCGGCGTCGCGGCGCGCGACGAGGTCGACGGCGGGCCGGGGCACCCGCCGCGGCACCGCCGAGACCGTCGCGCTGTCGCGGACAGAGTCGAGGAACGCGGCGTGCTGGGCCGCCAGGCCCGCGCCCTGCCCGGCGAAGAGCGCGTGCAGGAAGTTCTGGGATGCGGCGTTCTCCTCGAGGCGTCGCACGAGGTAGGCGATCGCGACGTCGAAGTCTGCGCGCGCCACCACCGGGGTGTAGAGCAGCACGGAGCCCCGCGGCCGACCGTCCGGACCGGCCGGGCCGCCTGCCCTGGCACCGGCACCGGCACCGGCACCGACGACGGTGTCGCGCACCGCCCGCGCCTGGGCCGGGGCCATCCCCTGGAGCATCTCGACGTCGAGCGCCTCGCTCACGCCGCGCTCGGCGGCCAGGAGGTGACCCAGGGCGACGTGGAAGAGGTTGTGGCTGGCCAGGCCCACGCGCACCGCGCGCGTCCGGTCGGGGTCGAGCGCGCGGTCCACGAGGCGCACGTAGCTCGCGTCGACGTCGGCCTTGGTCGCGTACGGCGCCTGCGGCCAGCCGTGCAGCTCGGCCTCGACCTGCTCCATGGCGAGGTTGGCGCCCTTGACCAGGCGCACCTTGACCCGCGAGCCGCCCGCCGCGACCCGCCGCGCCGCGATGGCGGTGACCTCGTCGAGCGCGTCAAGGCTGTCCGGCAGGTAGGCCTGCAGCACCAGCCCGAGGGGTGCGTCCGCGAGCTCCGGCAGCGCGCACAGGCGCTCGAACACCTCGACCGTCAGCGCGAGGTCGTGGTACTCCTCCATGTCGAGGTTGAGGAAGGTGCCGTGCGCGCGCGCCGTGCGGTACAGCGGGACGAGGGTGGCCAGGACCCGGTCGCGGCTCGCACCCGTGTCCCAGGTGGACAGCTGGCTCGCCACGGAGGACACCTTGATCGAGACGTAGTCGACGTCCGGCCGCTCGACGAGCGCCGTCACCCTGCGCAGGCGCCCTGCGGCCTCGGCCTCCCCGAGCAC
>NZ_DAORSQ010000111.1:0-7506 GCF_035443605.1 Actinotalea sp.
TGGTCATCCCGGACACCGCGAAGGAGAAGCCCCAGGAGGGCGAGGTCCTCGCGGTCGGCCCCGGCCGGGTCGACGACAAGGGCCAGCGCGTGCCGCTGGACGTCGCCGTCGGCGACACCGTCATCTACAGCAAGTACGGCGGCACCGAGGTGAAGTACGCGGGCGAGGAGTTCCTCATCCTGTCCGCGCGCGACATCCTCGCCGTCGTGGTCAAGTGATCATCGCCTGACCCGCAGCACGACAGAAGCCCCGGACCGCGAGGTCCGGGGCTTCTGTCGTCGCGGCGCGAGGGGGCGCGTACCGCGACCGTCGGTCCGACGGGGGTCTCAGCCGGCGCGGCGCAGGCGCTCCGCCAGCACGGCGGTGCGCTCGTCCTCGGACAGCCCGCCCCAGACGCCGTAGGGCTCGCGCACGGCCATCGAGTGCGCCCGGCAGGCGTCCAGCACGGGGCAGGTGGCGCACACGGCCTTGGCGGCCTCGGCACGACGGCGCCGTGCGGACCCGCGCTCACCCTCGGGGTGGAAGAAGAGCGTCGGGTCGGCGTCGCGACAGGCCCCCTCGTACTGCCACTCCCACAGGTCCATCACGGGACCGGGCAGGCGCGAGATCTCGGTCACAGGTCCTCCAAGGGGTGGTGCAGCGGTGTGCCCAACCTAGAACCGCTTCACAAGTTGGTCAACCCTCGGGTGCGAGATGGTCCGCGATGCCCGACGCCACGCCCGGGGCGGGGGCCGGTCGGGCCGTGAAGTGGCGGACCGCGCCAGGGGCTGGGCACAATCGCGTCATGGTCCCGTGTCGTCGCGTCCCCGCCGAGCACCCGGACCGGGCGACGCGATGAGCGCCGACGCCCGCACCGACCCCTCGTTGACCGTCGCCGCGGTGGCCCGGCGGCTCGGCGTCGCCCCCGCGACCCTGCGGACCTGGGACCGGCGCTACGGGCTCGGCCCCTCGGAGCACCTGGCCGGGGCGCACCGGCGCTACTCGGCCGCCGACGTCGCGCGACTCCTCACCATGCGCAGGCTGACGCTCGAGGGCGTTGCGCCGTCGGAGGCGGCGCGCACGGCCCGGGAGGGCCCGGGCGGCGCCACGGGCCCGTCCACCGTCGAGGTCCTGGACGCCTACACGGACGCCGTCGTCATGGCACCGGACCCGGCCGCCCTTGCCGGTGCGGCCGGGGCCTTCGACAACGCTGCCGTCCGCTGGATGCTCGCGCGCGTGCATCCCCGCGACGTCCTGGACTGGTGGACCGACCTCGTCGAGCCGGCGTTGGCGACCCTGGCCGCCCGGCCGGTGCTCGAGCGGCCCGGCGAGAGCGCCGTCCGCGGGCTCGAGGCCGCGGCGTTCGCCGAGCTGCGCAGCCGCGTCGCCGCCGCGGGGGTCCGCACCCGGGTGGCCCCGCCGTCGGAGCAGCTGGGGACGGTCCTGGCGGTCCCCGCCGGACCGGGCCCGGACCTCGTGGCGCACGTGCTCGCCACCGCGCTGCAGGAGCACGCGGTCACGGCCCTCGTGCTGACCGGGGGCGGCCCGGCGGCCGTCCTGGGTGCCGTCGAGGCCCTGGCGCCGGCGGCCGTGCTGCTGCACGTCGCAGCCGAGCTGCCGGGAGACCTCCTGGCTGCGCTCGGTGAGCGGGCCCCCGACCTGCCGCTCTTCGTGCACCGGGCGGGGTCGGCGCCGCTCGAGGTCGCGCCGTCGCTCGCGCTGCACCGGGTGCGGACGCTGACCGGCGCCCTGCACGAGATCCTCGCCGTCGTGCGCTGAGCCCGCCGGACGCCCCGACACCTCCCGTGGCCTGTCCCCGCCGGACCGCCGTCCCGGGGTGACGACCTTCTCACCCGGCCCGTCCCCTAAGGTCCGGACCCCTGGGAGCCGATGAGGTAGGCGCACGGCACTCACGCCGTGCACGGGAGCGGGCCTCCGGGCCTGCCGCGTGGTCGGAGGGAGGGGTATGGCCGGCGTCATCGTGTGCCACGGGTCCGCAGGGGTACGAGACCGGATCGTCGCTGCCGCCCACGGCGTGCCAGCTCTCGTGCCCGCTCGTTCCGCGGCCACGGCCGAGGAGCTCGTCGCCCTCGCGCGGCGCGTCGCCCCGGCGCTCGTGCTGCTCGACGCGCACCTGCCCGGCTCCGGACCCATCGAGGCGCTGCGTCGGCTGCGCACGCTCGGGGTCACCGCCGCCGTCGTCATGCTCGCCGTGCCAGGCGACGAGATCACGCTGGACCGCGCGATCGCCCTGGGCGCCCGCGGCTACCTGCCGCCCGACGTCGACCGCACAGAGCTCGCCGCGGTCGCAGCGCACAGCCTGGCCACGACCGTCGTGCCGCACCAGCCCGGACCGGCAGCCCACCCCGCCGCGTCCGCCGGGTCGTCCGCGACGCACCACTCGGCCGACCCGACGCCCCAGCGCCGGCCCGCCGCCGGTGAGCTGACCCGCCGCGAGCTCGAGGTGCTCGCCGGGATGAGCCACGGTCGGTCGAACGCGCAGATCGGTGCGGAGCTCTTCCTGTCCGAGGACACCGTCAAGACCCACGCGCGTCGCCTGTTCCGCAAGCTGGGCGCGGCCGATCGCGCCCAGGCGGTCGCCATCGGCCTGCGGGCCGGCATCATCCGCTGATCCCGGACGCTCCGCGGCACGCCCGCGCGGGCCCCGTAGGATCACCGGGTGAGCCCCCACGAGCCCAGCACCCCTGACGCTGCCGCCGATCCCTTCGGGATGATCGGCCTGACCTACGACGACGTCCTGCTGCTGCCCGGCGAGACCGACGTCATCCCCAGCGAGTGCGACACGACCTCCCGGCTGACCCGCGAGATCTCCATCCACGTGCCCCTGGTCTCCGCGGCGATGGACACGGTCACCGAGTCCCGGATGGCGATCGCGATGGCCCGTCAGGGCGGTGTGGGCATCCTGCACCGCAACCTGTCCATCGCCGACCAGGCCCAGCAGGTCACCGTCGTCAAGCGGTCCGAGTCGGGGATGATCTCCGACCCCGTGACCATCTCCCCGGACGCCACGCTCGCGGAGCTCGACGCGCTGTGCGGCACCTACCGCGTCTCCGGGCTGCCCGTCGTGGACGCGGACCAGCGCCTGCTGGGCATCATCACCAACCGCGACCTGCGGTTCGTCGACCCGGCCGACTACCCGAACCTCCTGGTGCGCGCCACCATGACGCCGATGCCGCTCATCACGGCCCCGGTGGGCATCGCCCGCGAGGACGCGGCGGCGATCCTGGCGAAGCACAAGGTCGAGAAGCTCCCGCTGGTGGACGGCGAGGGGCGGCTGCGTGGCCTCATCACGGTCAAGGACTTCACCAAGTCCGAGAAGTACCCCATGGCCACCAAGGACGGCGCCGGCCGGCTCGTCGTCGGGGCGGCCGTCGGCTTCTTCGGCGACGCGTGGGAGCGTGTGGGAGCGCTCGTCGACGCCGGCGTCGACGTGCTCGTCGTCGACACGGCCAACGGCCACGCGCGGCTCATGCTCGACATGGTGCGCCGGATCAAGGCGGACCCGGCCCTGCGGGGCGTGCAGGTGATCGGCGGCAACATCGCCACGCGCGAGGGCTCGCAGGCGCTCGTCGACGCCGGGGTGGACGCGGTCAAGGTAGGCGTGGGGCC
Source organism: Actinotalea sp. (assembly GCF_035443605.1). Lineage (NCBI taxonomy): Bacteria > Bacillati > Actinomycetota > Actinomycetes > Micrococcales > Cellulomonadaceae > Actinotalea > Actinotalea sp. The sequence goes on from NZ_DAORSQ010000111.1 coordinate 3,610, forward strand.
AGGCTCGATCTGCACCACGCGCGTCGTGGCGGGCGTCGGCGTGCCCCAGGTCACGGCCATCCACCAGGCCTCGCTGGCCGCCCGCCCGGCCGGGGTGCCGGTGATCGGCGACGGCGGGCTGCAGTACTCCGGGGACATCGCGAAGGCCATCGTCGCCGGGGCCGAGTCCGTCATGCTCGGCGGGCTGCTGGCCGGTTGCGACGAGTCGCCCGGCGACCTCGTGTTCGTCAACGGCAAGCAGTACAAGCGCTACCGCGGGATGGCGTCGCTGGGAGCCATGCAGTCGCGCGGCGACCGCCGCTCGTACTCCAAGGACCGCTACTTCCAGGGCGACCTGTCCGACGACGAGATCATCACCGAGGGCATCGAGGGGCAGGTGCCGTACCGCGGCGCGCTCTCCCAGGTCACCCACCAGCTCGTGGGCGGGCTGCACCAGTCGATGTTCTACGTCGGCGCGCGCACCGTGCCGCAGCTGCAGGCGCGCGGCAAGTTCGTCCGGATCACCGCGGCCGGGCTCAAGGAGTCGCACCCGCACGACGTCCAGATGATCCGCGAGGCCCCGAACTACACCGGCCGGTGACGGGCGCCCCGATCGACCTCGACGCGGTCACCACGCTCGTCGACCGCGTCGCTCGTGAGGTCGTGACCCCGCGCTTCCGGGCCCTGGTGGCCGGCGACGTGAGCGTCAAGGGTGTCGACGACATCGTCACCGTTGTCGACACCGAGGCCGAGGCGGCGCTCGTCGCGGGCCTGACCGCGATCGCCCCTGGCGTGCCCGTCGTGGGCGAGGAGGGCACCTCCGCCGACGCCGGCCGGCTGGACGTCCTGGCCGGCGCACCGCTCGCCTGGGTCGTCGACCCGCTCGACGGCACGCGGGCGTTCGTCGAGGGCTCGCCGGACCACGCCGTCATGGTGGGGCTGGTCGCCGACGGCGAGGTCGTGGCGGGCTGGATCTGCCTTCCGGCGCACGGGCGGACGTACGTCGCCGAGCGCGGGTCGGGGGCCTTCTGCAACGGCGAGCGGCTGCCCCGGCTGGGCGCCCGGGCAGGGACGGCCCTCGCCGGGGCGCTGGTGGCCGGGCCGGCGTTGCGGGGCGGCGTGGCCACGGGATGGATGCCGCCGCAGGTGCGGGACGGTCTGCTGGCCCGGCCGCTGCCCGCCGACCTCGCGGGCCTCACGCTCGGCGCGCGGATCTGGGCCGGCCACGCCTATGCGCAGGTGGCCTCTGGCGCCACGGACGTGCTCGTCTACTGGCGCACGTGGCCGTGGGACCACGCGCCGGGCGCGGTGCTGGTCCGCGAGGTGGGCGGCGTGGTGCGCCGGCCGGACGGGGCCGAGTACCGGCCGTCCGACGGCGCCTCTGGTCTCGTCGTCGCGCCGGACGAAGCGACGTTCGTGCGGGTGCGGGACGGGCTGGACCTGCCCGGACGCTGACTCAGGCGGGCACGGGCCAGAGCGGCCCGACGGCGGGGACGCGGGACGGCCAGTCGAGCTCGGCGCCAGCCCCCACCAGGCCCTGCTGCGTGCGCCAGGCGTTGAACCCCTCCGCCCACGTGCGGTGCGCGGTCACCTGGAGGTCGTGCACCTCGTCGAGGTTCATCGCCGCGAGCTCGGGGTGGGCCGCGGCGATCGCGGCGAGCACGTCGAGGGTGGCCAGCACATCCACCTCGGCGGTGTGCAGGGCGGCCGTGGTCACGCCGTAGTGCGCGCACAGGTCGCCCAGGCGGCGCTTGCCGGGCCGGTAGCGGTCGAGGTACCGGTCGAGGACGAGCGGGTCCACGACCGTCCGGACCTCGTGACCGATGCGCTCGGGCAGCGTCGGCAGACGGTGGCGGCGCAGCTCCGCGTCGAGCAGGGACAGGTCGTAGCTCGCGTTGAAGGCGACCACCGGCTCGCCGCGCCGCAGGGCGGCGGCCAGACCGGTCGCGATCTCCTCGAGCGCCACCGCCGCGGGGCGTCCGTGCGCCCGCGCGTGCGCGGTGGTCACGCCGTGGATCGCCGCTGCACCGGCCGGGATCGGCACGCCGGGGTCGATGAGCCACGTCACGGTGGACAGGCTGGGCGTCCCCGGTGCTGCCGAGCCGGCCCGGCGCACCAGCGCGGCCGTGACCACACGGTCCGTCCCGACGTCGACCCCCGTCGTCTCGGTGTCGAACCCCATGAGGGCCCCGTCGATCCAGCGCATCACGACCTCCTGCCCGCCAGCGTGCCAGCCGGCACCGACAGCCCTGCGCAGGCCACGCCGTGGCCGGTAGCCTTGCCGGGTGAGCAACGAGATCGAGATCGGGCGCGGCAAGCGCGGACGTCGTGCCTACTCCTTCGACGACATCGCGGTGGTGCCCTCCCGCCGCACGCGGGACCCGCAGGACGTCTCGGTCGGCTGGCAGATCGACGCGTACCACTTCGAGCTGCCGATCGTCGCGGCGCCCATGGACTCCGTGATGAGCCCCGAGACGGCCATCGCGCTCGGGCGGCACGGCGGCCTGGGCGTGCTGGACCTCGAGGGCCTGTGGACCCGGTACGAGGACCCGACCCCCCTGCTCGACGAGATCGCGGCCCTCGAGCCCGCCGCGGCCACGGCCCGCATGCAGCAGATCTACGCCGCGCCGATCGTCCCCGAGCTCATCACCCGGCGGCTGGCCCAGATGCGCGAGGGCGGCGTCACCGTCGCGGGTGCGCTCTCGCCGCAGCGCACGCAGCAGCACTGGAAGGCCGTCGTCGACGCGGGGGTCGACCTCTTCGTCATCCGCGGCACCACGGTGTCGGCCGAGCACGTCTCCGGCCGCTCGGAGCCGCTCAACCTCAAGCGGTTCATCTACGAGCTCGACGTCCCGGTCATCGTCGGCGGCGCGTCAACGTACACCGCAGCGCTGCACCTCATGCGCACCGGCGCCGCCGGCGTTCTCGTCGGCTTCGGCGGCGGGGCGGCGCACACCACCCGGGTGTCCCTGGGCATCCACGCCCCGATGGCCAGCGCCGTCGCCGACGTCGCCGCGGCGCGGCGCGACTACCTCGACGAGTCGGGCGGCCGCTACGTGCACGTCATCGCCGACGGTGGCGTGGGCCGCTCCGGCGACCTCGTCAAGGCCGTCGCGTGCGGCGCGGACGCCGTCATGCTCGGCGCGGCCCTCGCGCGTGCAGCCGAGGCCCCGGGCCGGGGCTGGCACTGGGGGCCGGAGGCGCACCACCCGCAGCTGCCCCGCGGCGAGCGCGTCGAGGTGGGTACCGCCGGCACCCTGCAGGAGATCCTCTTCGGCCCGGGCCGCCAGGCCGACGGGACGCTCAACCTCGTCGGTGCCCTGCGCAGGGCGCTCGCCACCACGGGCTACTCCGACCTCAAGGAGTTCCAGCGTGTCGAGGTCGTCGTCTCCCCGTACCAGCCACACTGAGCCGTACCGACACACCACACCGAGCAGCACCAGCAGCACCCAGCACGACCGGCCCGGGCGGCAGCGCCGCCGCTCCCGCCGCCTCGACCCGCCCGGGGCCCGACCACGGTCCCCTGCGGGACCTCGGGCCCACGCGGCCCCCTGACCGGGCCACCCGGTGGCCACCGATCCGACATCTCCGGGCAATCGGGCTCCGAATCTCTTGACACCGGACAGAAACGGAACTATACAAAGGCATACCAACATCTGAACGGGCATCACGAACGTCAAAGGAGACGGGGTGTACGCGACCGAACGCCAGCAGCAGATCCTCTCCCGTGCCCGTCAGGACGGCCGCGTCGAGGTCAAGGACCTCGCCGACTCCCTCGACGTCACGCCCGAGACGGTCCGTCGGGACCTCACCGCGCTGGAGCGCCGCGGCCTGCTGCGACGGATGCACGGCGGTGCGATCCCGGTCGAGCGGCTGGATCACGCCGCCGTCGGCGAGGGCCGGCGTCCACTGCGGCTG
>NZ_DAORSQ010000112.1:0-7502 GCF_035443605.1 Actinotalea sp.
CGCGCACTGGGAGGGCCGTCGCGAGGCCGAGGCCGAGATCGAGCGGTCGTTCCGACGAGCGGCCGAGCACGCGGCCGGCACGGGGACCCGGCGGGCGCGACGTGCTGGGCTCGGCCGGCGGCGCGCCGCGACGGTCGGCCGGGTCACCATGACCGGTGTGGCCGTCCTGGCGGCGGTGGTCGGGGCCGTGGGGCTGCGCCGCCCCGGCGACAGCTGATCAGCTGAGCAGCGCGAACGACTCCCATGGCGCCAGCGTCAGCGCGGCACCGTCGCGGACCGGGCCGGCGTGCGTCCCCACGAGCACCTCGCCGGCCAGCAGCGCGCCGTCGGCGCCGAGGTCGACCGTGACGGTCGAGCCGGAGAGGTTCGCCGCGACGAGCAGCCGCGCGTCGCCCAGCGTCCGCACGTACGCGAAGACCTGCTCGTCCGCGGGCAGCAGCAGGCGGTAGTCGCCGTGCACCACGACGTCGTGGGTGTGCCGCAGGGCGATGAGGCGCCGGTAGTGGTGGAAGACGCTGCCCGGGTCCGCCACGGCGGCCTCGGCGTTGATCTCGGTGTGGTTGGGGTTGACCGTCAGCCACGGGGTACCGGTGGTGAAGCCGGCGTTCGGCGAGGCGTCCCACTGCACGGGGGTGCGGGCGTTGTCGCGGGACTTCACGGCGAGCGAGCGCAGCACCTCGTCGACGGGCCTGCCCTGCCCTAGGGCGTCGCGCGCCCAGTTGAGGGACTCGATGTCCTCGTACTGCGCCAGGTCGGTGAAGTGCGCGTTCGTCATCCCGAGCTCCTCGCCCTGGTAGACGTAGGGCGTGCCGCGCAGCAGGTGCAGCACCGTGCCGAGCGACTTCGCGCTCGCGACGCGGTGCGCGCCGTCGTCCCCCCAGCGCGAGACGATCCGCGGCTGGTCGTGGTTGTTCCAGTAGAGCGAGTTCCAGCCCGCGGCCGCCAGGCCCTCCTGCCAGTGCGTGAGGTTGGCCTTGAGGTCGCTCAGGCGCAGCGGGGCGAGGTCCCACTTGGTCCCGCCGGGTGCGGTGTCCAGGTCGACGTGCTCGAAGGTGAAGACCATGTTCACCTCGGCCCGCGCCGGGTCCGTGTAGAGCACGGCGTCGGCGACGCCGGCCCCCGGGGTCTCGCCCACCGTGATGAGGCCGCGCCCGGCGAGCACCTCGCGGTGCATCTCGGCGAGGAACTCGTGGACCCGCGGGCCGTTCATGCAGAACGGCGTGCCGTCGCTGAGCCCGTCCGCGCGCACGGCGCCGTCCGGCAGCGAGCCGTCCGCGCCCACCCGCTTGGAGATGAGGTTGATGACGTCCATCCGGAAGCCGTCGACCCCGCGCTCCACCCAGCGTCGCATCATCGCGTAGACGGCCTGGCGGACCTGCGGGTTCTCCCAGTTGAGGTCCGGCTGCTTGCGCGAGAACAGGTGCAGGAAGTACTCGCCGGAGGCCTCGTCGTACTCCCAGGCCGGGCCCGAGAAGAAGGACGCCCACGGCGTCGGCTCGGCGCCCGGGGTGCCGGGCTCGCGGCCGGGGCGGGCCGGGCGCCACCAGTACCAGTCGCGCTTCGGGCTCTCGGTCGAGGAGCGCGACTCGACGAACCACGGGTGCTCGTCGCTCGTGTGGTTGACGACGAGGTCCATGACCAGTCGCATGCCCCGCGCGTGCAGGCCGGCGATGAGGCCGTCGAGGTCCGCGAGGCTGCCGAACAGCGGGTCGACGTCCTCGTAGTCGGAGATGTCGTACCCGTTGTCGTCCTGCGGCGAGCGGTAGACGGGCGAGAGCCACAGCACGTCGACGCCCAGCGCGGCCAGGTGGTCGAGGCGGCGGATGATGCCGCGCAGGTCGCCGATCCCGTCACCGTCGCTGTCCGCGAACGAGCGCGGGTAGACCTGGTAGACGACGGCGGACCGCCACCAGTCGGCCGGGGGGGCTGGGGCTGCGGCGTGCTGCTCGGTCACGGGGCGATCTCCTTCGCGGCGTCCCGGTCGGCGACGAGGACGAGGTTGGGGTGCAGGCGCAGGGCCGTCGCCGGCAGGTGGGTGCTCACCGGCTCGCGCAGGATCGCCGCGAGGGTGGCCGCCTTGCCGGCGCCCGTCACCATGAGCACGGCCTGGCGGGCCGCGAGGATCATCGGCAGGCCGAAGGTCACGACGCCGGCCGAGGTGTCCGCCCCGGGGGGCAGCGCCGCGACCACCTCGTCGTACCAGGGCGCCGTCGGCTCGATCGCGAAGGTGTAGACGTCGGCGTCGAACCGCGTGGTCCCGGGCATGTTGGCGCAGAAGTGGCCGTCGGTGCCGAGCCCCATGAGGACGAGGTCGAGCCCGCCGTGGTCGCGCAGGTCCGCCCGGATCTCGTCGGCGTTGTCGACGCGCAGGATGCGCAGGGCGTCGTCGGCGAGCCCCGCGGGGCCGTAGAGCTGCTCGCGCAGCGCGGACATCGTCAGCCCCGGCCCCGACGCGGACAGCGGCACCTCGTCGAAGTTGTAGAAGCGCACGTTCGAGTACGCCTCGGGGTGGGCGCGCAGCGCCGCGACGAGGTGCCGGTAGACCGGCACGGGGGTCGCGCCCGCGGTGAGGGAGACGTTGACCCGCCGGTCCTGGAGCATCGCGCCCAGCACGATCGCCGCGACCGTGCGGCCCGCGGCGTCGGCGTCGTCCTCGATGACCAGCTTCATCGGCGGTGCCCCTCCTCGAACGTCCCTCCCCGCGATGCTAGTCACACGTCCGGGTGACCCGACCGGTGCGGAGCGGTCGCGCGTCGCCGCCTGCCCTGGCGGCGCGGGTCGCACAGGGCCAGGATGCGAGCATGACCCGGTCCCCGTCCCGGCACGCCCGGCGCACCGCCGCATCCGTCGCCCTGCTGCTCCCCGCCCTGGCGCTCGTCGGCCCGGTCTTGACGGTGACGGCCACGCCGGCGACCGCCGCGGCGAGCGTGCCGCTGACGGTCGGTGCCGACGACCTCGGCCAGCAGGGCAACGGCGCCGGGCCCAGCCGCGCCATCGCCGGCCCGGTCAGCGGGCCGACCGCCGTGCAGGTCGCCAGCGGCCGCGACCACGGCTACCTGCTCGACGAGGGCGGCCGCGTCTGGGCGTGGGGTGACAACAGCCTCGGCCAGATCGGCGACGGCACCTCCGTGGTGCGCACCGCGCCCGTCGAGCTGTCGCTCACCGACGTCCTGGCCGTCGAGTCCGGGCACTACCACGGCCTGGCGATCCGCTCGGGAGGCACCGTGTGGACCTGGGGGTACGGCACGCTCGGCCAGCTCGGGCTCGGCACCACGACGACGCGTCGGACCCCGACGCAGGTCGCGGGCCTGACCGGGATCCGGCAGGTCGTCGCCGGCCGGGACATGAGCTACGCGCTGACGGCCACGGGGACGGTCCTGGCCTGGGGCAACAACGTGAACGGCGAGATCGGGGACGGCACGACGACGCGCCGGACGTCGCCGGTCCCGGTGCCGGGCCTCTCGGGCATCGTCGAGCTGTCCGCCGGGCGCAACCATGCGCTGGCCCTCGACGCGTCGGGCGGCGTGTGGGCCTGGGGCGACAACCAGTACGGCCAGGTGGGCAACGGCTCCACGGTCGACGCGCGGTCGCCGGTGCGGATCGCATCGGCCGGGTACGCGCACGTCGACGCGGGCGCCCAGCACTCCATCGGGGTGCGTGCGGACGGCACCGTGGCGACCTGGGGGCGCGGGTACCGCGGTGCGCTCGGGCTCGGCTCCACGGCAACCCGGCTCGCCCCGACGGTCGTGCCGGGGCTCTCCGGGATCGTCGACGCGGGCGACGGCCGCGACCAGTCGTTCGCGATCACGGCGGACGGCCACGTCTGGGCCTGGGGCTACAACAGCGCGGGCGAGCTCGGTGACGGCACGACGACCCAGCGCAGCTCCCCGGTGCTGCTGCCCCTCACGGGGATCGCGGACGCGGTCAGCGGTTCGGCGCACACGATCTTCCTCCCGGCAGCACCGGGCGGGAACATCCCGCCGACCGCGGCGTTCACGTCGGCGTGCACGGGGCTCGCGTGCGCCTTCGACGCCTCGGGGTCGACGGACGTCGACGGCACCGTCGTGGCGTACGCCTGGGCGTTCGGTGACGGCACCACGGGCGAGGGGTCCGCCCCGGCCCATGTCTATGCCGAACCTGGCACGTACGTCGTGACCCTGACGGTCACCGACGACGGCACCGCCACCGGGGCTGTCGTCGACGGGGTGACGGTCACCGCACCCGCCGGGAACGTCCCGCCCACGGCGTCCTTCACGCCGGCGTGCACGGGGCTCGCGTGCGCGTTCGACGCCTCGGGGTCCACCGACGTCGACGGCACCGTCGTGGCGTACGCCTGGGCGTTCGGTGACGGCACCACGGGCGAGGGGTCCGCCCCGGCCCATCTCTACGCCGAGCCGGGGACGTACGTCGTGACCCTGACGGTCACGGACGACGACGCTGCGACCGGAGCCCGCACGGTCTCGGTCACGGTGGCCGAGCCTGGGACGGCGACCCCGGTGGCGTACGTCGCCTCGGCGGTCGCGGACGCGAACGCCCTGACCCACCGCGTGACCATCCCGGCCTCGGTGGCGGCGGGGGACGGGCTGGTGCTCGCCCTGACGGTCAACACCTCGGCGGCGGTCGCCGCACCGGCGGGCGTGACCGGCTGGACGCTCGTCGAGCAGGTCGCCGGGATCGGGTACAGCACCACCGTGTGGACCAGGACGGCCGCCATCGGTGATGCCGGTGCCGTGGTGAGCGTCGGCGTGTCGGCGCTGTCCAAGGGGGAGCTGGCCGTCGGGGCCTACCGCAGCACGGGGCCAGGCGTCGTGACGGCATCGGCGGGCGCGCTCGAGACCGTGTCCCGCGCCGCGCACACGACGCCAGCGGTCCCGGTGGCCGCCGAGGGCAGCGTGCTCGTGTCGATCTGGTCGGACAAGTCCAGCGCCACGACCGCCATGACCGCACCGCTCGGCACCACGGCGCGGCTCCTGTCCTCCGGGAGCTCGGGCGGCCGGATCACGCTCCTGTGGGCCGACTCGGCGCCGGCGCCCGGCACGGCCGGGGGGCTCGTCGCCGTCGCGGACTCGGCCAGCTCGAAGGCGACGATGGTCAGCCTGGTCCTCGCCCCGCGCCCGTAGCCCTCGTCGTCGCGCGCCCGGCCGACTACGCCTCGGCCGTCAGGGCGAACACCACGTCGTCGAGCCCCGGCGCGGTCACCGCGACCGTGATGGCGCCGGCCCGCGTCGGCCGGACCACCGCGAGCGCGCGGCCGTCGAACGTCGTGCGCGTGGTGGCGTCGAAGCGCTCGACGGTCGACGGGTTGCCGCTGGCGAGGCCGGCGAGGACGCCCGCACCGGTCACGGTGACCGTGATCGGCAGGTCCGCGCCGGTGACGAGCACGCCGGACGCGTCCCGCAGCTCGACGGCCACGTACGCGAGGTCGGTGTCGTCCGCCCGGATCGCGGTGCGGTCGGCCGTGGCGACGAGCACCGTCGGGCCGGCGGCCGTGACGAGTGCAGCGCGACCGGTCTCGACCCCCGCGCGGTAGGCGACCGCGACGAGGGTGCCCGGGCGGTAGACGGTCTCGAGGCTCGCGAGCAGGGGAAGGCTTGCCCCGACCGGGCCACGGGCCACCTCGGTGCCGTCGAGGAGCAGCGCGACCTCGTCGGCGTCGGCCGAGACCTCGACGGTGACCGGCCTGCCCTCGAAGCCGGGCCAGGTCCACGAGGAGACGGAGTCGCTCCACGCCCACGGCGACTGGAGCGCGATGGTCCGGCCGTGCCGCTCGGGGCGCACGACGGCGATCGCGGGCTCGGTGCGCAGGCCGAAGACGATCTCGCGGTGGTACGAGATCGGCCGGCGCCAGCCGGTGATGTCGAGGTCGCCGCACCACGCGGTGAGGTACGGGTACTCGCGCTCCAGCGCGACCGTGGTGCCCGGCTCGTCGGCGTACGCGGTGGAGCCGATGCCGACCTCCCCGAGGTAGTCCCAGCCGGTCCACGTGAAGTCGCCGATGACGTTGGGGTTGGCGAGCACCTTGGGCCAGAGCGTGCCGATCTGGCGGGGGAACGTCTCCGAGCCCACGATGACGCGGTGCGGGAAGAGCTCGGCGTCCTGGGCGTACCGGCCGTCGGCGTAGTTGAGGCCCAGCACGTCGAGCACGGAGCTCGACTCGGCCGTGCGGCGGGTGACCGCGTCGGACGAGCCGATCGCGATCATGCCCTCGCCGATGTCGGCCATCATCTCGTTGAGGCCCTGGTCCCCGGCGAGGATGTCCGCCAGCTCGTCCATCACCGCGAGCGCGGCGTTGACGCCGTTGGTGACCAGCCGTGTGGGGTCCAGCGTGCGCACGTGCTCGGCCATCTCGCGGGCCCACGCGGCGCCGTGCGGCGTGCCGACCTCGACGATCTCGTTGCCGATCGAGTACATGATCACGCTGGGGTGGTTGTAGTCCTTGGCGACCATCGAGGCCAGGTCCGCCGCCCACCACTGGGGGAAGTCCAGCGCGTAGTCGTACGGGGTCTTGCCGCGGGTCCACATGTCGAAGGCCTCGTCCATGACGAGCATGCCGACGCGGTCGCACGCGTCGAGCATCGAGGGCGACGCCGGGTTGTGCGCCGTGCGGATCGCGTTGAAGCCCGCCGCCTTGAGGAGCTCGATGCGGCGCTCCTCCGCGCGCGCGATCGACGCCGCGCCGAGCGGCCCGTTGTCGCCGTGGATGCACGCGCCGCGCAGCAGCACGGGCTCGCCGTTGATCCGCAGCCCCTTGCGCGGGTCGACCGTCACCGTGCGGACGCCGAACGTCGTCACCGTGGCGGCCGCGCCGTCGCCCAGGTCCGTGCGCGCTGTGTAGAGCGACGGCGACTCGACGCTCCACAGGGCGGGCTCGGCGAGGTAGAGGGTCTGACGCACGACGGCGGTGCGCCCGGGCGCGAGGGTCAGCGGGGTCGCGTCGCCCTCGACCGGGGTGCCGGCCGGGTCCGTGACCGCGGTGGTCACGGTGAGGTGCGCGGTGGTCAGACCGCGGTTGGCCACGGTGGTGGCGACCTCGACGACGGCCTGGTCGTCCTCGACGCGCACCGTGGTCACGCGGACCCCGTCGGGCAGGACGTGGGCCGGCTCGTCGACGTGCAGCAGCACCGGGCGGTACAGGCCCGCGCCGGAGTACCAGCGCGAGTCCTCGCCCGAGCGGACCTCGATGCGCAGCGTGTTCTCGGCGCCGAAGCGCAGGTAGGGCGTGAGCTCGACGAAGAACCGGGCGTAGCCGTCGGCGCGGTTGCCGGCGAACTCGTCGTTGAGGAACACCATCGCGTGCCGGAACGCCCCCTGGACCTCCAGACGGACCACCTTGCCGGCCCAGTCGGCGGGCACGTCGAACGTCTTGACGTAGGTGAACGCACCGGCCGGGTGGTAGGCGCCGGCGCCCTTCGACGGGACGTCGGCCGCGCGCTCGGTGTCGCGCAGCGCGTCGTGCGGCAGCCGGACCGGCGTGAGCTCGGCGCCCTCGCCGTTGGCGGCGG
>NZ_DAORSQ010000113.1:0-7498 GCF_035443605.1 Actinotalea sp.
GTCCCGGGAGGGGCGGCATGACGACCTGCGGTCTTGGGCGTGATCAGGGTACGCGCCGTGGGGCCGGGGGCCAAATCGTCATGCCGACCGACCGACGGCCAGGGACCCCGCAGGTCCCCGGATGTCACAGACGGGCCACACCACGCTCTGGAGGGGCGAAGGGCCACCGCCAGGCCCGCGAGCCCAGGGAGCGCCCATGCCTCGACCCGTCACGGCCAGCCCGCACCGCCGTCCAGCCCGGGCGCCATCGCCGTCGCAGGGGGACGGCGCACGCGCGACGGGAGCACGACGGTGACCCGGGCGACCGCGGTCGACGGCGTGTCGGTGCGCGACGGCGCGGGAACGTCCGTCGAGGTCACGGCGGTGCGCGACGGAGCGCCCGCCCCGACGGCTGCCGCGCCCGCCGTCGTCGACTGCGCAGCGTGGCTCTCGGCCGGCCGACGGCCGAGGCTGTCCGTGCCGCTCGCGCCGTGCCCCGCCCCGACCCGGGACGGCACCGGGGCGGGCGTGCGGATCGCCCTGCTCGACGCACCCGTCGACCTGGCCCACCCCGACCTGCGCGGGGCGCGGGTGCGCACCTGGGCCGGGCCCCGTTGCCCGGAGGCCCCCGACGGCACCTTCGGCACCGCGGGCACCGGCCGGACGGGGCGCTCGACGTCCTACGCCACGCTGCTCGTCGGCCAGGGCACGGCGCAGGTGCGCGGGCTCGTGCCCGCGGCCGACCTCCTCGTCGCACCCGTGCTCGACTGCGACGGGCGCTGGGTGGACGAGGTCGTGGCGCGCGCCGTGCGCTGGGCGATGGCCGGGCGCGCCGCGGTGATCGTGCTGCCGTTCGGACGGCACCACCTGGGCCGACGGGTCACGACCACCCTGCGCGCGTCGGTGGCCGGTGGGGCGCGGGTCTTCGCGGCAGCGGGTGACCTCGGCCCCGACGTGCTGGCCTTCCCCGCCTCGGTGACCGGCGTGGTCGCCGTGACGGGGCACGACGCGATCGGGCTGCTGCCCGGCTGCAGCCTGCACGCCGACCTCGCTGCGCCCGGGCACGACGTCCCCGCCGGCGGCCCCGACGGGCTCACCCTGCTCCAGGGCACCGGGGCCGCAGCCGTGCTCGCCGCGGGGGCCTACGCCGCGCAGGTCACGGAGCTCACCGCGCGCTGGTCCGGCGCGCCTGCTGGCGCGCTGGTCCGGTAGCCCGGCGTGGTCGGCCTCGAGGACAGCGCTCCGCCCGCCGCATCCGCGGGCGTGACGGCCCGGTGACCTGCACGGACGCGGCCGGGAGCGCGCGGCGGGACCTACGCACCGTCGCGGGCGAGCGTGGGAGCGAAGCACGCGAGCGGGACGGGCTCGTCGGTGCCGGCGCACGCCGCCGCGAGCGCCCGGGCCGGGCTCGCCCCGGCGCTGAGGTGCCCGTGCAGGGCGGGCATCACCCGGGCCGCGACGTCGTCGCGCAACGGGGCGAGCGCCGCGACCACCGCGCCGGCGCCCAGCCGCAGCAGCACGCTGGCCAGGCCGAGCACCTCACCCCCCGGACGGACGGTGGCGCGGCCCACCTCGCACGCCGAGAGCACCACCACCGAGCCGACGAGCGTCGCGCCCTCGAGCTCGTGGGCGAACAGCGGCCCGTCGGCGAGCCGGACCCAGGAGAAGAGCGGGTTGTCGGCCTCGTGGTGGCCGTGGGTCGCGAGGTGCACCACGCCGGCCGTGCGCAGGGCTGCGGCGCCGGCGGCGCAGTCGGCGGCGGGGCCCACCAGTGGCGTCGCCGAGGGCCACGCGCGCGCCACGGCGGCGACCTCCGCCTCGGCGTGCACCAGGCCCGGCCCGGCCAGGGCGACGACCCCCGGCGGGCGCTCCGGCCCCGTGCCGGTGGGCACCGTCAGCCGGGTGCTCACACTCGTCGCCCGGCCGGCCCGCGACGGCGCCAGACCCCAGGGCAGCGTGACGAGGGCGCCGCTCGCGACGACGTGCAGCGACCCGTCGCACCCCAGCGGCGCGACGAGCAACGCGTCGAGCCGTCCCAGGCCCCGGCGCAACGAGGTCCGCGCGACCGTCCGCAGGGGTGCGGGCAGCAGCGGGTTGGCGAGCACCTGGAGGTCCGCACGCAGGCGGCGGGCGAGCTCGTCGACCTCCTCGGCACCGGCCAGCCGTCGCAGGCTCAGACCGGAGCTGTCCACGACGACGACGTGCACCCCGCCGGCGTGCACGAGGTAGTCCGCGACGGTCGGCCCGCCGTCGGACCACGGGCCGGCCAGGGACGACCGGACCTCGCGCGCGGTGGGCGCCGTCGGGGCACCCGTCCCGTCGCCGAGCCGCCACGACCGCTCGCGGGCCAGCGCGCGCAACCGGGCCGCCTCCCGGCGCAGCGCGTCGCGCTCGGCCAGCGCCGCGTCGCCGCCGTCCGGGGGGACGAGCCGCTCGCGCTCGAGGCACTGGCGCAGCTCGGCGAGCAGCTCGGCGAGGGTCGGGTCCTGCGGCGGGCGCACCCGGGCCGGGCCGGCGAACGTCGCCCGGCCGCGCTCGAGGGCCTCGAGCACGTCGGCGGGGTCCCCGCGATCCAGCGCGGCGGCGACGTCCGCGTCTGTCAGCCGGCCGCCGTGCAGCGCTGCGGCGGTCACGGCCTCCACGGAGCCCAGCTGGCGGCGGTGCTCGGCGAGCATCGCCTGGCCGGCCCGCACGTGCCGCCGGGCCGCAGCCGGCTCCCCCGCGGCGAAGGCGAGGCGCGCCCGGACCACGCGGACCTGCACGGCCATGGACAGCGACTCGCGCCCTGTGAGCCGGCCGGCGGCCCGCAGCGCGGCGCGAGCCGGCTCGGGCCGCCCCGCGGCCACCCACGCCTCGGCAGCCGTGACCATGGCGACCCGGCCGGTCTCGCGAGCACCCCCGCCACGCCGCGCCCGGACGCGCCGGCCGAGCGCCTCGGCCCGGCGGGCCAGCCGCCCGAGCGCAGCCGGGTCGGGCGGGTCCGCCGCGACGAGGATGGCGAGCCGCGCCCTGGCGACGGCGAGGTCGGCCCGCGCCGCCCACGCGACGTTGCCCCGCCGGACGAACCTGCGTCGTGCCGCGCGCGCCCAGCGCAGGGCGTCGGCTGACCGCCCCGCCAGCAGCGCGCAGTGCGCCCTCGCGAGCTCGACCTCCGCGAGGTCGTGGGTCAGCCGGTGCGCGGCGAAGAGCTCGGCCGCACGGCCGAGGGTGGCATCTCCCTCCGTGGTGAGGCCCGCCTCGAGCAGCACCTGCGCCTGGTCGAGCAGCGCGACAGCCGGGGACGCGCCGTGGTCGATCCGCGCGGCGTCGGCCATCGCCGCGAGGGCGGCCGGCAGGTCCCCCTCGAGGAACTCGAGGTAGCCGAGGTTGTGCCGGGCCTTGAAGGTCAGCAGCCCGTCGCCGATCGCCTCGGCCCGCTCGGCGCACCCGGCGAGATCCGCCCTGGCACGGCCGAGGTGGCCGCGCTCGAGGTGCAGCGTGCCGCGGTTGAGGAGCAGCACGCACGCGTCGACGGGCTCGGCGTCGGCCAGGCGTGCGACGGCGCGGTCCAGCTCACGCAGCGCGGCATCGACGTCACCCGCCCGCATCCACAGCAGCCCCCGCTGGCCGTGGATCGCGACCTCGACGGCGGCCGCCCCGGCCGCTCGCGCGCTGCGCTCGGCCGCGTCGAGCATCGCCCGGCTGGCGGCGACGTCGGCCCGCAGCTCGTAGTCGCTCATCACCAGACCGAGCAGCGCGCGCGCGCGGACGTACGACGCGGCCTCGTCGGGCACGCGGTCGGCCGCCCGGTCCGGCGGAGCCTCGGACGCGCCGGCTGGTGCGGCGTCCTCGAGCCTGCTCAGCGCCGCCCGGAACCGGCCCGACGCGCGCGCGGGCCGACCTGCCGCGTTGTGCGCCAGGCCGGCCTCGAGCGCGCTACGGGCACCGGCGAGCCCCCGGGTCGCGGTCATCGCCCTCCCCACCGTCGCGCCGGCCCCGCCCGTGGCGGAGCGGGATGCCTCACGACCCGGGCGCCAGACCCGTGGTCGCCGCGACGGCCTGCCAGCCCAGGGTGCACCGCGCGGCCACCGCGTCGGCCCACGACCCGCCCGGGGCCGGCGGGGGCACCTGCTCGCGCCGCGCCAGCAGCGCAGCCGCGAGCTCGCCCGCCAGCACGGGCGTGGCGAAGGACGTGCCGCTCCACACCCCGAACCCGCCGCCGAAGCCGTCCGGGTCCATCGTCGCGCGACGCTCCCCCGAGCGCCGGCCGGCGAGGTCGCGCGTGGCCGCGACCGAGCCGTCGAGCGTGGTGGGCAGCGTGCTCACCACGGCCGCGCCGGGGCGCAGGCACGTCACCCACGGCCCGTCGTTGGAGAACAGCGCCGTGGTCCCGTCCGGGTTGAGCGCGCCGACGGTCAGCACCGGGAGCTCTGCGGCGCTCAGCGCCGCGGGGTGCAGCGGTGCCGGCGGCGTGGCCGTGAGGTCGAGCAGCGGGGCGAAGGCCGCGGGGTAGAGCGGCCGCGGGTCCCCGTCGTTGCCGGCGGAGACCACGACGACGACGCCGTGCCGCGCCAGCGCCGCCAGGCTCCGGGCGAAGGGCTGGTCGAACGCCGCGTCCTCGGGACGCTCGTGGTAGTAGCCGAGCGACAGGTTGAGGACGTCCACCGGGTGGTAGCCGGTCCGCCCGTGCAGGCCGAGGACGTGGAAGATCAGCAGCCGACGCAGCGCGCTCAGCAGGTCCCACTCGGGGATCGCCCCCTCGCCGCCGTAGAGCCGGGCGGACAGGATGACGGCGTCCGGGCAGCCCTGGTGCACCAGGCCGGCGATGAACGTGCCGTGCCCCGACGCCGGGTCGAGCCCACCCGTGAGGGGGTTGCCGGCCATGCCGCCGACCTCGGAGTCACCGGCGGACGGGTGCGCAGCCGGGTACGGACCGATGGGAACGCCGAGCACCGTGGGGTTGCGCACGACGACGTCGTCCCCCAGCCACGGGTGGGTGCCCGTGCCCGTGTCCAGGACGGCGACGACGGGCCGGTCGAGACCCTTCGCCGTCCGGCTCACGGTCTCGCCCGCGCGGTGGCGACGGGCCGGCGACGGGCCCACCCACGCCACCGGGCTGCGTCCGCCCGAGCCGGCGGAGCCGTACTCGCCGATGCCCGCGGCGGGGTGCGGCTGGGTGTAGGGGTGCGGCTGGGTGTAGGGGTGCGGCTGGGTGTAGGGGTGCGGCTGCGTGTAGGGCGTGCCACCGATCGAGGGCCCCGGCGACGCGACGAGCACATGGTCCAGGCTCAGCCCGGCACCGGCCGTCGCCGAACGCCCGCCGAGCGCCTCGACGAGCTCCCAGGCGTCGGGCGGCGCCGACGCGGTCCCCGGCGCGGGCTCGAGCCGCACCCCGAAGGAGAACGCGTCGGACAGGCCTGCGACGACGTCCTGCCCGAGGTCCGCCTGGCGCACGAGGGCGAGATCGGCGAGGTCCCGCGGCTCGACGGCGATGCTCCAGCCGCGCTTCGCCGCCGCCTCGGCGAGGTCCGACAGGTCCGGCGCGGCATCGGCGAGCACGCCACGGACGAGCACCCGGTCCGCGACGTAGGTGGTCGGCCCCGGCGCCGGGGCGCCGGCACGACGCACCGCGGTGAGCGGGTCGAGCGTGCGCATGCGCCAGCCGAGCGTGGCGGGCGCCTCCTGGTCACCCCGCTCCGGGCCCTTGTCCCCCACCGGCCTGCGCACCGCGTCCTGGCTCATGTGCTCCCTCTCGCTGGTCCCTGTCCCGACCGTGCCCGCCCGGGCCGTCCGTGCCCACGCCGTGCCTGACCCGTGCCCGCCCCCGACGTGCCGCCACCGCGGCTCACAGCTCGATGACGGGGGTGCTCACCGCCGGGCCCGTGCCGTCCGACCGCCGCAGCACGAGGCCGGCCGGACCGTGCGGGACGTCGGGCAGCACGAAGGCGCCGTCGTCGTCCGAACGCGCGTGCAGCACCCCCGCGGGGCGGTGCAGCTCGATGTCGAAGCCGGTCGCCGGGGCGATCCAGCCGTCCACCCGCACACCGCCGGACGGGCTCACCGACAGGGTGATCATCGCGGTGACCTGCTCCGACGTGAAGGTGATCGTCCTGGCCTGCACCGTCTGCTCACCG
This sequence comes from Actinotalea sp., assembly GCF_035443605.1. Lineage (NCBI taxonomy): Bacteria > Bacillati > Actinomycetota > Actinomycetes > Micrococcales > Cellulomonadaceae > Actinotalea > Actinotalea sp. The sequence continues at coordinate 6,093 of NZ_DAORSQ010000113.1, forward strand.
CGGACGGCCAGCGTCGGCTCCTCGAGCCAGGCGAGCTCCATGAGCTCGGCGTGCAGGCCCTCGAGGGTCAGCGCGAAGAGCGCGCGGTCGACGATGCCGGGCGGCATGGGGTCCACGCGGTCCAGGACGCGCGCCAGGTCGGCGACCAGCGCCAGGTCCGTCGCGTCCACGGCCTCGTCGGCGGAGTACTCCCGGCTCATGCCCCCAGCCACCCTTCGTCGTCGTCCAGCAGTGTGCGCAGCTTGGCCAGGCACCGTCCCCGGGTGATCCCCACGGCGGTGACCTTCATCCCGGTGGCCTCGGCGATCGCCGCGTAGTCCGGGCGGTCGGCGGTGGCCACGAAGCGCAGCAGCTGCTGGCAGCGGGCCGGGAGCTCGAGGAAGTGCCGCCACAGCGCGCGGTCACGCTCCGCGGTGAGCACGGAGGAGTCCGGGGGCGCCTCGGCCGAGCGCAGCTCGCGCCCTGGCGTGAGCTCCGCGTCCGGCAGCTGGGTGGTCCGGCGGTCGTCCTCACGGCGACGCGCCACGACACGCCACGCCGCGCGGCGCGCGCTGACCACGAGCCAGCCCAGCACGGCGTCGGGCTCGCGGATGGTCGGCGCGCTGCGCACCAGGGCGAGCCAGACGCCCTGGACGACGTCCTCGGCCTCCTCGCGCTCGCAGCCCTGGGCTCGCGCGATGCGCCACAGCATCGGGGTGAGCTCCTTGACCAGCTCACCCAGGGGTGCGGTGGCACCGGCGCGGTAGGCAGTCAGCGCCGCCGAGGCCCGCGCAGCGAGGCTCGGCGTGGCGACGCCGAGGTCGCTCGTCCCGTCCGCCGTGGGGGTCATCGCCCTGCGCCCTTCCCGGGTCGTCCGGCCCGTGCGCGTGCGCCGCCTCGGACCACCACCACATGGTGCACCGCATCGACCTCTCCCGCATCGCCGGACCCCGACCCGTGTCGCACGCCCCGGCGGGGCGGCGCCGGATCGGGCGGGTCACCCCCTCAGGAGCGCGGGGTCGGCGGTCTGTGACATCGCGGGCACCGCGGGTTCGCGGCACCGAAGCTGGCGCTCCGGACCCGCGCTCCGGACCCGCGCTCCGGACGCAGCGAGGCCCGGTCCCCTCAGGGGGGGACCGGGCCTCGCTGCGAGCGGCTGGGCTCAGGACTCGTCGTCCTCCTCGGTGAGGTGACGCGTCTTGTTCTGGTCGAGCTGGATGCTCGGGCCCATCGTCGTGGTGACGAACGCCTTGGCGATGTACCGGCCCTTCGAGGAGGCCGGCTTCAGCCGCAGGATCTCCTCGAGCGCCGCGGCGTAGTTCTCCACCAGCGAGACGTCCGGGAAGGACACCTTGCCGATGATGAAGTGCAGGTTGGCGTGCTTGTCGACGCGGAACTCGATCTTGCCGCCCTTGATGTCGGACACG
>NZ_DAORSQ010000114.1:0-7486 GCF_035443605.1 Actinotalea sp.
GCTGTCCGGCTCGGCGCGCTCCCACAGCAGCCGCACCCGGATCCCGCCCGGCGCCTCGTAGAACGGTGTCGCCTCCGTGAGGAAGCCCTCGAGCGCCGCGCGGCCGCCCGGCGGGACGCGGCCCGCCAGCACCAGGGTGATCACCCCGCCGAGGCTACCCACGGCAACCCGCAGACGCCCGCCCCTGCGCACCGAGCTCCGCGGAACGACGCGACCCGACGCGGGAAGGGGCCGGATCCGGGCGTCGGGCGCCGTGGTCCGGACCCTTCCCGCGGGGGGTCGCGGTCAGTCGGCGGAGAGGATGTCCACGACGAAGATCAGCGTCGAGTCCGCGAGCTCGCTCTCGGTGCCGCCGTAGGCCAGGGCCGACGGGATGACGAGCAGCACCTGCGAGCCGACCGTCTGGCCCACGATGCCCTGGTCCCACCCGTCGATGACGGCGCCGGAGCCGATCAGCGTCTGGAACGGCGCGCCGTTGACCCACGAGGAGTCGAACTGGGTGCCGTCGAAGGTCCACCCGGAGTACTGCACCGTGAGGAGCTGGCCGGCCTCGACCACCGCACCGGCGCCCGTGATGAGCGGCTGGACCACGAGCTCGGTGGGCTCGACGGTCCCGGCCGGGATCTCGATGGACGGCTCGCCGTTCTCGGCCAGGGTGACCAGCGGCAGCCCGTCGACCGGCGCGACGGCGTCGCCCTCGGCGCGGGTCGGCGAGATCCCGAGGATCTCCAGGGCCATGAGCGTCGCGGGTGTGGCCTCGACGGCCGCCGTCGTGTCGGTGGCCTCGACGGCCGCCGTCCCGGGCACGGCGAACAGCACGCGCGCGCCGACCTGCTGGCCCAGGATCGCGTCGGTGAGCTCCGGGAAGATCTGGCCGTCGGCAAGGCTGAGCGTCTGCGGAGTGTTCTCGTCCCACGTGGAGAGCAGCACCGAGCCGTCGTCGCCGGAGACCGCGACGTAGTGGAACGAGATGAGCGAGCCGGCCTCGACGGTGTCCCCGGTGCCTTCGACGTCGGGGCGGGCGACCGGACCGGTGATGGTGAACGGCTGGTCGAAGGTCAGGGTGGGCGCTGCACCCAGGTCGCCCTCGGCGGTCACGGCGGCCAGCGCGGCGACGTCCTCGGGGGAGGCCTCGGTGCTCGCGCCGTCGGTGGCCGACGTGGAGGCCGACGGGGTCGCCTCGGCCCCGTCCGACGACGAGCACCCGGCGAGCGCGAGGGTGGCGAGCAGGGCGAGAGCAGCGGTGGCGGCGGTAGCCGGTCGACGCACGGCGGAGTCCTTCGACGACGGTCGTCCGACGGCGGCGCGGTGGGCCACGGTCGGCGCGTCCGCGGTTGCGGACCCGGAGGACTCTACGTGGTCGGCCTGGGTGCCCCCTGTGGACCGGCGGCGCCACGACCGCTGGGCGAGACGTGGCGTCCCACCCGTCGGGACCGTCGACCCCCCGGGCCACCGGTCGGCAGGCCGTAGACTGGGTCCGTCCCATCACGAGCGGCCGAGAGATCTGGCTCGACGACGCCGCAGCAACCCCCCTGGGCACAGGGAGCGGGTGCTCACGCCAGAGCCGATGGAGCGCGATGACCACGCCGACCACCCCCGCCGCACCGGACGGGGTCGCTGCACGCCTCCGGGCGGTCGACACCCTGGGCCCCACGCTCTCCTTCGAGCTCTACCCGCCGCGTACGCCGGGCGCGACGGAGGCGCTGTGGCGCACCATCCCGCACCTCGCGCAGGCGGCGCCCGACTTCCTGTCCATCACCTACGGCGCGTCCGGCTCGTCGCGGGAGACCTCGCGCGCCGTCGTCCGACGCGTGCTGACGGACACCGAGATCCGCCCCGTCGCGCACCTGACCTGCATCGGCTCGCCCCGGGACGAGGTGCGCCAGGTCGCGGAGGAGTTCCTCGCCGACGGTGTGCGCGACTTCCTCGCCCTGCGGGGCGACCCGCCGGCCGGCGCGACCGACTGGACCCCGCACCCGCAGGGGCTGCGCACGGCGGCGGAGCTCGTCGCGCTGCTGCGCGACATCGACGCGGGCATGGGGATCGCGGCGGCGGCGTCGCCGGCCGCCGTCGGGCCGGCGCACGAGGTGCCGGGCGCGCGGCTCCCCGGCGACCTCCTCGCGCTCAAGGCCAAGCAGGCCGCCGGTGCGCAGTACGCGATCACGCAGGTGTTCTTCGAGGTCGAGACCTACACCCGCTACCTCGCCGTGGCGCGGGCCGCGGGCGTGCACCTGCCGCTGCTGCCGGGGATCGTCCCGCTCGACGACCCGGCGCGGCTGCGCCGGCTGCAGGAGATCAGCGGCGTCGTGGTGCCGTCGTGGATCCTGGACCGGCTCGACGCGGAGGGCGACGAGACGCGCCGCCGCGCAGCCGGTGCGGCGATGGGAGCGGAGCTGGCTCAGCAGGTGCTCGCGGCCGGCGCGCCGGGTCTGCACCTCTACACGTTCAACCAGCACGCCGGGTCGTTGGCACTCCTCGAGCGCCTCCGCGGCGGGACGCTCGGCCGTCGCCCGGTCGGGGCGCGCACGTGACCGGGCCCAGCGCAGCGGACCTGCGCCGCTGGCGAGGGCACCTCGCGGACGAGCGCGCCGAGGCCGCGGTCTACCGGGACCTCGCCACGCGCCGCACGGGCGAGGAGCGCGAGATCCTGCTGGCTCTGGCCCAGGCCGAGGGGCGCCACGCCGCCCACTGGGAGGCGCTGCTGGGGGATCAGGTGGGTGCGCCCCGGCGCGGCGACATCCGGTTCCGCGGGCTCGCCTGGCTGGCGCGGCACTTCGGCTCGGTGTTCGTGCTCGCCCTGGCCCAGCGCGCCGAGGCGCGTGCCCGCTACGAGGTCGACGTCGACGCGACCCCGACGATGGTCGCGGACGAGCGGATCCACGAGGAGGTGGTCCGGGCGCTGGCCACGCGCGGCCGGCTCCAGCTCTCCGGGACCTTCCGGGCCGCCGTCTTCGGGGCCAACGACGGGCTCGTCTCGAACCTCGCGCTCGTCATCGGGGTCGCCGCCGCCGGCGTGTCCCAGGCGACCGTGCTGCTCACCGGGCTGGCCGGGCTGCTCGCCGGGGCGCTGTCGATGGGCGCCGGCGAGTTCATCTCGGTGCGCTCCCAGCGCGAGCTGCTCGCGGCGACCTCGCCGAGCCCGTCCGCCGCGCACGCGCTGCCCCACCTCGACGTCGCAGCCAACGAGCTGACGCTCGTCTACCGCGCACGGGGGATGGACCCGGACGAGGCCCAACGCCGGGCCGACGAGGTGCTCGAGGACATCGCCCTGCTCGGCCCCGACAGCCGGGCGTTCCACGCCGACATCGTCGTCGACGACCACGAGGCCGTCGGCACGGACGTGGGTGCCGCCCTGTCGAGCTTCAGCTTCTTCGCCTCGGGCGCGGCGATCCCCGTGCTGCCCTACCTGCTGGGCCTGCAGGGCACGACGGCGCTCGTCGTCGCCATGGCCGCCGTCGGGCTGGCACTCATGCTCACCGGTGCCGTCGTCGGCCTCATCTCCGGCGGTCCGCCGCTGCGCCGCGCGCTGCGCCAGCTCGCCATCGGCGCGGGCGCCGCCGCCGTCACCTACGGGCTGGGCACGGTCTTCGGCGCGTCGTCGCTCTGAGGGCCGGGCCCGCGCGCCGCCCCTCAGACCTCGAGCGGGCTGACCGGCTCCGTCGTCGACATGAGGGCGAACCGCTCGCCGGCCGGCCCGGCCACCGTGGCCATCCGGCCGTACGGGCTGTCGTGGGGCTCGCCGAGCACCGTGCCGCCCAGCTCGACCACGCGCGCCGCCGACGCATCGGTGTCGGCCGTGGCGAGGTACGTCAGCCAGTGCGGGGCCTCGCCGGTGTGCAGGGTGCCCCGGCCGCCGAGGCCGCCCACGGCCCTGCCGTCGCCGAGGTCGAACGTGGCGTAGTGGAACCCCTCGTCGGACATGTCCTCGAACCCGTAGCCGAACACGTGCCCGTAGAACGCCCGGGCCGCGGGCAGGTCGTCGCTGCACAGCTCGTTCCAGATCATCGTGCCGGGTTCGTTGACGAGGCCGGCACCGGCGTGCCCGGCGGACTCCCACAGGCCGACGGTCGCGCCGGTCGGGTCGGCGAGCAGCACCATCCGGCCCGAGCCGGGGATCTCCATCGGTGGCACCAGCACGGTGCCGCCGGCCGCCTCGGCCCGCGCGACGCTCGCGTCGGCGTCCGCGGTGCCGAGGTACGTGGTCCAGGCGGGTGGCCCGCCACCCTCGGTCATCCCGGCGATGAGCCGACCGCCGCGGTGCGCCATCGCGTAGTGACCCATCTCGGGGCCGAGCTCCGGGGTGAGCTCCCAGCCGAAGAGGCCGGTGTAGAAGGCGCGGGCAGCGGTGCGGTCGGGGACCATGACGTCAGCCCACATCGGGGTGCCTGCCGGCCAGGTGCCGTCGTGGATCATCGTCGCCTCCGTCCGGCGACGCGGGGGTCGCGGTCGCCACGCCTCCATGGCACCACCCGGCGGTGACACGCACCACCGGGGCGGGACCGGGCGACCCGGGTGGGGCCTCAGGCGGTCCCGCCGGTGGCGCGCAGCACGCGCAGCGAGGCGAGGGTCGCGACCACGGCGGCGACGGCCGAGGCGACGACGACGAGGAAACCGCCGTGCGAGCCCTGGGCGTCGATGAGGCCCCCCGCGAGCGAGGAGCCGATCGACACCCCGAAGCCCAGCGCGGTGCCCACCCAGGTCAGACCCTCGGTCAGCTGCTCGCGCGGGACCAGCTCCTGCACCAGGCCGTTGCCGTTGATGAGCGTCGGCGCGATGGAGAAGCCGGTGACGAACATGACGACGGCGAGCGTCCAGAGGTTGTCCACGACGAAGAACAGCGACACCCCGACGGCGAGCGCCACCATCCCGATGGCGAACCGCCGCCACAGCGGGCTGACCCAGTGCCGCGTGCCGTACCCCAGCCCGGCGAGCAGCGAGCCGGCGGCGAACACCCCCAGCACGACGCCGGCGGCACCCTTGGACCCCTGCTCCTCGGCGAACGCGACGGTCGAGACGTCGGTGGCACCGAAGATCGCGCCCATGAAGACGAAGACGCCCGCGAGCACGAGCATCGGGGCCGAGCGGGAGAGCCGGGCGCCGTGGCCCGCGGGGCGCCGGCTGGCCGGCGGCTCGGTGCCGCGCTGCGCGAGGAACGCGAGCCCGCCCACCAGGACCGCGACGATGGGTACCAGCAGGCTGGCCGTCGGCTGCACGGACGTGGCCAGCACGGTGGCCAGGACGGGCCCGATGACGAAGACGAGCTCGTCGAGCGCGGACTCCAGGGAGTACGCCGTGTGCAGCGAGCGCGCGTCGTGCAGCACGTGCGACCAGCGCGCGCGGACCAGGGCCCCGATGGAGCCCAGGCTCGCGCCGGTGACGACCGCAGCCCCCGCGAGCAGCCACGGGGACCCGTGCGCCAGGGCGACGCCCACCAGGCCGATGAGGCCGAGCACCGAGACACCGACCGCCGGCCGCATGATGCGGGCCTGACCGTGGCGGTCGACGAGCCGCGCGAGCACCGGCGAGCAGACCGCATGGGTGACGACGTAGACGGCGGAGATCTGCCCGGCGAGGCCGTAGGACCCATACAGGTCTGAGACCATCAGGACGATACCGATCCCGACCATCGACATCGGCAGGCGAGCCAGCGCCCCCGCCGCGGAGAAGGCCAGGGCGCCGGGGCGCGACAGGACCTCGCGGTAGGGCTGGAGCATGCGGGCATTCTCGCCCATGGACGGAGGACGATGCGCGCAGACGGTCGGCCGGGCGCCGCGGTCCGTTGGCGGGACCGTGCCTACGGTCCCGTGGGGATCGCGCTGCTCGCCGCTGCCGTCTTCCTCGTCGCGACGTCGTCGATCGAGTGGGTCCCGCCGGGCAACGGGGTCGCCGCATGGTGGCCGGCGGCCTCGATCTCCGTGCTCGCCCTGGCCTGGGCGCCGCACCGGCGGTGGGCCGTCGTCGTGGCGACGGTCTTCCTCGCGACGACGGCGGCCAACGTCGTCGCGGGCCGCGACCTGGGGCCGGCAGCGGGCTTCGGCCTGAGCAACACCCTCGAGGCACTGACCGTCGCGTGGATCCTCGTGCGGCGGCGCGGCGCACCGGCCGAGCCGCGGCTGACGACGCTCGACGACTTCGGCCGGTTCGTCGTGGCCACCCTGGCCGGAGTCGCCGTCATGGCGACCGGCGCGGGGCTCACCGCGCTCGCGGCCGGGAGCACCGCGCCCCTCGACGTGGCCCGCACGGTCGTCGCGAGCCACGGCGCATCGATCCTCCTGCTCGTGCCCTTCGGCATGGTGCTGCCCGCCGGGCGCTCCCGGGCGTCGCGCACGGAGGTGGCGGCGCAGTGGATCGCCCTGTTCGCGGCCGTGCTCGTCGTCTTCTGGCCGGGTCGTGCGCTGCCGATGACCTTCCTGCCGCTGCCGCTGATGGTCTGGGGCGCGGTACGGCTTCCCGTGCGCACGGTGGCGGCCCAGCTCATCGCGGTCGGCTTCGCGGTGACGTTCCTCACCCGCGCCGGTGGCGGCCCGTTCGCCGAGCACCTCGGGCCGTGGGAGGGGATCACCGTCTCGTTCATCGAGGCGTACCTCGTGGTCGGGGCGCTCATCGTGCTGCCCCTCGCGGTCTCGGTCGCCCAGCGCCGCGAGGCCCTCGAGCGGATCGCGGCCTCCGAGCGGCTGTTCCGCCAGGGGTTCAGCGACGCGCTGCTCGGCATGCTGGTGCTCCGCCGCCACGGCGGGGGGCTCGACGTCGTCGAGCTCAACGACGTGGCGGCCCGGCTGCTGGGCCGCGGGGTGGCAGAGCTCAAGGGCAGCTCGTGGACCGACCTGCTCGAGGCCGGCGACCGGGCCGTCGTCGCCGCGCAGGTGGCCGCGATGACCCACGGCACGACGACCGGCTGGCACGGCGAGCTGACGGTGCGGTCGGACGACGCGGTGCGCCGGGTCGAGGTCTCGCTGTCGCCGATGTCGGCGGAGGCCGGCGACGGGCTGTTCGCGGGCCAGGTGGTCGACGTCACCGGGCGGCACGAGGCCGAGGAGCGGCTCACTGCCCAGGCGCTGGCGGACGCCCTGACCGGTCTGGCCAACCGCACCCTGCTGCGGGACCGGATCGACCTGGCGCTGCGCACGCTGACCGACGACGGCGCCACGGTCGTGGTGCTCTTCTGCGACCTGGACGACTTCAAGCACATCAACGACTCGGCGGGGCACTCCATCGGCGACGGCGTGCTCATCGAGGTCGCCGCGCGGCTGCGCACCCTGCTGCACCCTGACGACCTCGCGGCACGCCTCGGCGGCGACGAGTTCGTGGTGCTGCGCCCGCGCTGCACGGACACGGCCCACGCCGAGGCGCTCGCCGCCCGGGTGCTCGCCGTGCTGGGCGAGCCGCTGGTGCTCGGCGGGCAGGCGCTGACGCTCGGTGCCAGCATCGGCATCGCGTGCGGTGGGGCGGACGCCGAGGGTGGCGAACTCCCAGGCTCCATCCGGGG
>NZ_DAORSQ010000115.1:0-7428 GCF_035443605.1 Actinotalea sp.
GGCCTCCCCGAGCACGGCCTCGCCCAGCAGGTTGAGGTTGAGCCGGAACCCCTCGGCGCGCGCGCGCGCGATGTGCCCGGCCAGCCCCGGCCCGGCGTCGGCCACGAGGTGGCCCACGAGCTGACGCAGGCGCAGCAGCGCCGCGGGGACGACGAGCCGGGGCAGCACGGGGGCGAGCCGGGTGCCCGCCGTGAGCAGGGTCCGGTCCACGGGGCCGAGGAAGGTCGCCGACGTCGTCCATGCAGCCAGGCCCGCGAGCTCGCGCGCGGCGACGTCGACGTCCTGCGGGCGGGCCACGCGGTCGACGAACCGCAGGGCGAGCTCGAGGCCGGCCGGGTCGGAGACCAGCGCGGCGAGCCGCCCGGTGGTGCGCCGCTCGCGCGGGGTCTGACCCGCGGTGGTCGCCTCGATCCATCGCTCGGCCAGCGTCGCGGCAGCATCGGTCAGGGCAGGGGTGATCGCCATGGTCCAGCGTGGCCCCACCGCCCGGGGACGTCTTGTACCGATCCGACCCCCGCGCCGGTAGCGTCCGGTCCCATGGCCGCACCCCGCACCGAGCCGGACCCGTGGCCCGAGCGCGACCTGCTGCTCGGCGCGCTGTCGCCGGAGCTCGTGGGGCTCATGGACGAGCTGACCGGAACGATGTTCTGCGTCAAGGACGCGGCCGGCCGCTACGTCGCCGTCAACCAGGCCTTCGTCGAGCGCACGGGGGAGCGGTCCCGGCGAACGGTCGTCGGGCGCACGGCGCACGACCTGTTCGTGCCCCACCTCGCCGAGCACTACGAGGCCCAGGACCGGCAGGTGCTCCGGACGGGTCAGCCTGTGCGCCGCGTGCTCGAGCTCATCGTGCGTCCCGGTGGTGTCGCCGGGTGGTACCTGACCTCGAAGGCTCCGGTGCGGCGCGACGGTGAGCCGATCGGGCTGGTGAGCGTCTCGCAGGACCTCCGGCGGCACGACGCGCAGGATGCCGTCGTGGCCTCCGTCGAGCGGGTGGTCGCCCTCGTGGCGGAGCGCGACGGCGCCCCCGTCGGCGTCGGGGAGATGGCGGACGCCGCGGGGTGCTCGGTCTCGACGCTCGAGCGGCGCATGCACCGCGTGCTGTCCCTGTCCCCGCAGCAGTACGTCCTGCGCACCCGGATCGACCGGGCCGCCGGGCTGCTGGCCGGGTCCGACCTGCCCATCGCCGAGGTCGCCGCGCGGGCCGGGTTCTACGACCAGGCGCTGCTGACCAGGGCGTTCGGACGCCTGACGGGCGAGACCCCGGCGCAGTTCCGGCGCCGCACCGCCGGGCCCCGGCGCGCGCCGGGCGTGCAGTAGGCTGATCGACTGTCAGACATCCTTTAAGACCCGTCCTGAGAGGCGGGGAAGGAGGTCGCCAGATGTCCTCTGGCCCTGCCGTGCCCATCGTCCCCGCGAGCGACCTGCCCGACCCCGGCGTCCCCGGTGCCGAGGTGCTCGGCCCGGAGGAGATCACCCGGGCGCTGACCCGGATCGCCCACGAGGTCCTCGAACGCAACAAGGGTGCCGCCGACCTCGTGCTGCTCGGCATCCCGACCCGCGGCCTGCCGCTGGCCCGCCGCCTCGCCGCCAAGATCGCCCAGGTCGAGGGGCTCGACGCCGCCGGTCTGGTCGGGGCGCTCGACGTGACGATGTACCGCGACGACCTGCACCGCCACCCCACGCGCAGCATCGGCGCCACCGAGCTGCCGGGGGACCTGGACGACAAGGTCGTCGTGCTGGTGGACGACGTGCTGTTCTCCGGCCGGACCATCCGCGCGGCGCTCGACGCCCTCAACGACCTGGGGCGGCCGCGGGCCGTCCAGCTCGCGGTCCTCGTGGACCGCGGCCACCGTGAGCTGCCCATCCGGGCGGACTACGTGGGCAAGAACCTGCCGACGTCGGTGAGCGAGAAGGTCGCCGTGCGGCTCGTGGAGACGGACGGCGTCGACGCCGTGCGCATCGAGGGGGGCGAGCGATGAAGCACCTGCTCAGCGCGGCGGACCTGGACCGCGATGCGGCCGTCCACGTGCTCGACACCGCGGCCCAGATGGCCGCGACCCAGGCCCGCGAGATCAAGAAGCTGCCGACCCTGCGGGGCAAGACGGTGGTCAACCTCTTCTTCGAGGACTCCACCCGCACCCGGATCTCCTTCGAGACCGCGGCGAAGCGGCTCTCGGCCGACGTCATCAACTTCAGCGCCAAGGGTTCGAGCGTGTCCAAGGGCGAGTCGCTCAAGGACACCGCGCTGACCCTGCAGGCCATGGGGGCCGACGCCGTCGTCGTGCGGCACCACGCGTCCGGAGCGCCCCACCGGCTCGCGCACGCCGGCTGGGTGGGCTCCTCGGTCATCAACGCCGGCGACGGCACGCACCAGCACCCCACCCAGGCCCTCCTCGACGCGTTCACCATCCGCCGCCACCTGGCCGGGACGGACGCCGACCGCGAGGGGATCGGTCGCGACCTGGCCGGCCTGCACGTGGCGATCGTCGGTGACGTGCTGCACTCGCGTGTGGCGCGGTCCAACGTCCAGCTGCTGCACACCCTGGGCGCGCGCGTCACGCTCGTCGCGCCCCCCACGCTCGTCCCGGTCGGCGCCCACGCGTGGCCGTGCGCCATCGGGTACCACCTCGACGAGGTGCTCGACCAGCAGCCGGACGCGGTCATGATGCTGCGGGTGCAGCGCGAGAGGATGGGCTCCGGCGGGGCGGGGGCCACCGGCTTCTTCCCCAGCCCGCTCGAGTACACCCGGGCCTACGGCCTGGACGCGCGGCGCCTGGCGATGCTCCCCGAGCACGCGATCGTCATGCACCCGGGGCCGATGAACCGCGGCCTGGAGATCTCGGCGGACGCGGCGGACTCGCCGCGCGCCGTCATCGTCGAGCAGGTCTCCAACGGGGTCGCGGTGCGGATGGCCGTGCTGTACCTGCTGCTGGCCAAGGAGAAGGAGACGTGGGCATGAGCAAGCCGACCGCCGGGGGACCGGCGTACCTGCTGCGAGGCGTCGCCCCGCTCGGTGGCGAGCCGACCGACCTGCTCCTGGCCGACGGTGTCATCGCGGCCGTGGGCCCCGGCGCTGCGGCGCAGGCCCCCGCCGGTACCGTGACGATCGACGGGGCCGGCCTCGTCGCGCTGCCCGGTCTCGTCGACCTGCACACGCACCTGCGCGAGCCGGGCCGCGAGGACGCCGAGACGGTGTGGAGCGGCACGCGCGCCGCAGCGCTGGGCGGCTACACCTCGGTGCACGCCATGGCGAACACCTCGCCGGTCGCCGACACCGCCGGCGTGGTCGAGCAGGTGTGGCGGCTCGGCAACGACGCCGGCTGGGTGGACGTGCACCCCGTGGGCGCCGTGAGCGTTGGCCTCGGCGGCACGCAGCTCGCGGAGCTGGGCGCGATGGCGCACTCGGCCGCGCAGGTGCGCGTGTTCTCCGACGACGGGAAGTGCGTCCACGACCCGGTGCTCATGCGGCGCGCCCTGGAGTACGTCAAGGCGTTCGACGGCGTCATCGCCCAGCACTCCCAGGAGCCGCTGCTCACCGCGGGGGCGCAGATGCACGAGGGCGTCGTCTCCGCCGAGGTGGGTCTGGCCGGCTGGCCGGCCGTCGCGGAGGAGGCGATCATCGCGCGCGACGTGCTGCTCGCCGAGCACGTGGGCTCGCGCCTGCACGTCCAGCACCTGTCCACCGCCGGCTCGGTGGAGATCATCCGGTGGGCCAAGGCACGCGGGATCGACGTCACGGCCGAGGCGACCCCGCACCACCTGCTGCTCACCGACGAGCTCGCGCGCACCTACGACCCGGTCTACAAGGTCAACCCGCCGCTGCGGACCGCCGAGGACGTGGAGGCGCTGCGCGCGGGCCTGGCGGACGGCACGATCGACATCGTCGGCACCGACCACGCCCCGCACACGCGTGAGGACAAGGACTGTGAGTGGGCCGCCGCGGCCTTCGGGATGACGGGGCTGGAGACGGCACTGAGCATCGTGGCGACGACGATGGTCGCGACGGGCCGGATGTCCTGGGCCGACGTCGCGCGCGTCATGTCGAGCACCCCCGCGCGGATCGGGCGCACCGACGCCGGCCCGCGCGCGCAGGGCCGCCCCCTCGAGGTCGGCGAGCCGGCGAACGTCACGCTGGTCGACCCGGCCACGCGCTGGGTGGTCGACCCTGCGGCCCAGGCCACCGCGAGCCGGAACAGCCCGTACGGCGGGCGCGAGCTCACCGGCCGCGTCGTGGCCACCTTCCTGCGCGGCCGCGCGACGGTGCTCGACGGCACGACCGTGCCCTCCCGGGATGCCGTCCCCGCGGGTCCCGCCCGGTGAGCGCCGCAGCCCAGCGCCGCTTCGAGCCCCTGCACCCGACCACCCACCCCTCCCCGGGAGCCCCGATGCCCGCAGCAGACCGGGCCGTGCTGGTCCTCGAGGACGGCCGGACCTTCACCGGCCAGGCCTACGGCGCCCGCGGCGGCACCGTCGGCGAGATCGTCTTCAACACCGGGATGACCGGGTATCAGGAGACGCTCACCGACCCGTCGTACCATCGCCAGATCGTCGTCATGACGGCGCCGCACGTCGGCAACACGGGCATGAACGAGCAGGACCCGGAGTCGCTGCGGATCTGGGTGGCCGGCTACGTGGTGCGTGACCCCGCCATCCGCCCCTCGAGCTGGCGCTCGACCGGGACGCTCGAGGACGCCCTCGTCGCCGGCGGCGTGGTCTCGATGAGCGACATCGACACCCGGGCGCTGACGCGCCACCTGCGTGAGCGCGGCGTCATGCGCGCGGGCATCTTCTCCGGCCCGGCGCTGCTCGACGACTCCGGGCGCCAGCGCACGGACGCCGACCTCGTCGAGGTGGTGCGCTCGGCGCCCTCGATGGCCGGCGCGTCCCTGGCGGCAGAGGTCAGCGCGAGCGAGCCCTACACCGTCGAGCCCGTGCTGCCCGACGGCGTCACGCGCCCCGTCGCGACGGTGGTGGCGCTCGACCTGGGGATCAAGACGATGACCCCGGTGCGGCTGGCCGAGCGTGGCGTGCGCACGCACGTGCTGCCCGTCACGGCGACGATCGACGACGTGCTCGCGCTGTCCCCGGACGGGGTCTTCTTCTCCAACGGCCCGGGCGACCCGGCCTCTGCCACCGTCGAGGTCGAGCTGCTGCGCGCGGTGCTGGACCGCCGGATCCCGTTCTTCGGCATCTGCTTCGGCAACCAGCTGCTGGGCCGCGCGCTGGGCTTCGGCACGTACAAGCTCACCTACGGCCACCGCGGGGTCAACCAGCCCGTGCTGGACCGGCGCACGGGCAAGGTCGAGATCACGGCGCACAACCACGGGTTCGCCGTGGACGCTCCGCTCACGGGGGAGACGACGGCGCCGCACGACGGCGGTCGCTACGGCCGCGTCGTCGTGTCCCACGTCGACCTCAACGACGACGTGGTCGAGGGCCTGGAGTGCCTCGACCTGCCGGCGTTCTCGGTGCAGTACCACCCCGAGGCCGCGGCCGGCCCGCACGACGCCGCCTACCTCTTCGACCGGTTCGTCGCGCTGATGACCACCACTGAGACGGAGTCCATCGATGCCCCGACGCCCTGACATCACCAGCGTGCTGGTGATCGGCTCCGGGCCGATCGTCATCGGCCAGGCCGCCGAGTTCGACTACTCGGGCACGCAGGCCTGCCGCGTGCTCCGTGACGAGGGTCTGCGCGTCATCCTCGTCAACTCCAACCCGGCGACGATCATGACGGACCCGGAGTTCGCCGACGCGACCTACATCGAGCCCATCACCACCGAGGTCATCGAGGCGATCATCGCCCACGAGCGCCCCGACGCGATCCTGCCGACCCTCGGCGGGCAGACCGCCCTCAACGCGGCCATCGCGCTCGACGAGGCCGGCGTGCTGGAGAAGTACGGCGTGCAGATGATCGGCGTCAACATCGCCTCGATCCACCTCGCCGAGGACCGGCAGGCGTTCAAGGAGGTCGTCGAGCGCTGCGGCGCCGAGAGCGCACGCAGCCACATCGTGCACACCATGGACGAGGTGCTCGTCGCCGCGGACGACCTGGGGTACCCCGTCGTTGTGCGGCCCTCGTTCACGATGGGCGGGCTCGGCTCCGGCATCGCCTACGACGAGGCCGAGCTGCGCCGCATCGCCGGCGCCGGCCTGCACTACTCGCCGACCACCGAGGTCCTCCTCGAGGAGTCCATCCTCGGCTGGAAGGAGTACGAGCTCGAGCTCATGCGCGACCACGCGGACAACGTCGTCGTCGTCTGCTCCATCGAGAACCTCGACCCGGTGGGCGTGCACACGGGCGACTCCGTCACCGTCGCACCCGCCCTGACCCTCACGGACCGCGAGTACCAGCGGCTGCGCGACATCGGCATCGCCGTCATCCGCGAGGTCGGCGTCGACACGGGCGGCTGCAACATCCAGTTCGCGGTGCACCCGGACACGGGGCGCGTCGTGGTCATCGAGATGAACCCGCGCGTCTCACGCTCCTCGGCCCTGGCGTCCAAGGCGACGGGCTTCCCCATCGCCAAGATCGCCGCGCGCCTCGCGGTGGGCTACACGCTCGACGAGATCCCCAACGACATCACGGGGTCCACCCCGGCCTCGTTCGAGCCGTCGCTCGACTACGTCGTGGTCAAGGTGCCGCGGTTCGCGTTCGAGAAGTTCCCCTCGGCCGACCCGCGCCTCACCACGACGATGAAGTCCGTCGGCGAGGCGATGGCCATGGGCCGCAACTTCGCCGAGGCGCTCGGCAAGGCCATGCGCTCGATCGACAAGGCGGGGTCGGTGTTCCACTGGGAGGGGACCCCGCTGACGGGCGAGGAGCTCGCGGCCCTGCTCGCGCAGGTCGCCGTGCCCACCGAGCAGCGTCTGGTCCAGGTGCAGCAGGTGCTGCGGACGGTCGGGCTGCCCGGCGGGGTGAGCGTCGAGGACGTGTACACCGCCACCGGGATCGACCGCTGGTACCTCGACCAGGTCGTCGCGATCAACGCGCTGGCCGACGCCGTCGCCACGGCCCCGGAGCTGGACCGCGCGCTGCTGCGCCGGGCCAAGCGCAACGGGTTCTCGGACGCCCAGCTCGCGCGGCTGCGCGGCATCGGCGAGGAGACGGTGCGCCAGCTGCGCCACGCGCTCGGGCTGCGACCGGTGTTCAAGACCGTCGACACCTGCGCGGCGGAGTTCGCCGCCAGCACGCCGTACCACTACTCGTCCTACGACGAGGAGACCGAGGTGCAGCCGCGCACCCGGCCGGCGGTCATCATCCTCGGCTCGGGCCCCAACCGGATCGGCCAGGGCATCGAGTTCGACTACTCGTGCGTGCATGCCGCGCTGGCCCTCAAGGGCGAGTTCGAGACCGTCATGGTCAACTGCAACCCCGAGACCGTCTCGACCGACTACGACACGTCGGACCGCCTCTACTTCGAGCCG
>NZ_DAORSQ010000116.1:0-7351 GCF_035443605.1 Actinotalea sp.
CGCCGCATCCTGCTTTGGCCGGTGGTGGTGCAGGGGCAGGGGGCGGCCGAGCAGGAACCCCTGGGCGGCGTGCGCGCCCAGGTGGGTCCACGCGACGAGGTCGTCGATCTCCTCGATGCCCTCCACGAGCAGCTGGGCGCCGGTCTGGTCCGCGAACTCGATGAGCGAGCCGGCCAGCGCCCGGCGCAGCGGGCTGGCCGACAGGTCCTGCGTCAGCGAGATGTCCAGCTTGATGATGTCCGGGGCCAGCTGGACGATGTGCCGCAGGCTCGAGATGCCCGCACCGGCGTCGTCCACCGCGATCTTGACGCCCAGGGCACGCAGCGCACCCACCTTGTCCAGCAGGCCCTCGTAGTCCTCGACGACCGCGTGCTCGGTGATCTCGACGACGATCTGGCGTCCACCGGCGGCGCGGGCCATCTCGGCCAGCCGCGGGTCGTCCAGCGTGGCCGGCGAGGCGTTGACGGACAGCTCGACGTCGGCCGGCAGGCTCTGGGCGTGCCGCAGCGCAGCGGCGATGGCGGCGATCTCGAGGTCGACGCCGAGCCCGGCGTGGGTCGCCGCCGCGAACCACGCGTCGGGCGGGCGGTGCGGGTCCACGTCGAAGCGGGTCAGCGCCTCCACGCCCAGCAGCCGGCCCGTCGTCAGCGAGTAGAGCGGCTGGTAGACGGGGTGGAACGCGGCCTCGACGAGCACCGTCTCCACGAGCGCCACGAGCTCTGCGTCGACCGGGGTGCCGTTCACCTCGCGGTGGAGCGCCCACCGCACGTCCACCGCGAGCTGACGCTGGTAGGAGCGCTCGCGGGCGGTCAGGGATGCGGAGCCCAGCGCGCCGATGACGACGAAGAAGACCGCCCGGGTGATCCAGGTTCGCATCGGCTGCGGCTCACCGGTGACGGCGTCCAGGGGCATCAGCGGGCCGACCAGCACGGCGGCCACCACGGCTGTCGTCACGGTGCCGCGCATCCCGAACGGCACGCCGGCCAGGATGATCGGGACGTAGAACAGGTGCGGGTAGGCCCGTTGGGTCCCGCCCGTGAACCACACGACCAGCCAGCTCACGGCGAGCAGCGCCGCGAGGACGACGACGGTGACCCATGGCGAGGCGCTCGCACCGAGGAGCAGGGCGCGGTCGAGGCCGCGGGGGGCCCCGGTGACGCCCCGGCCCCGGCTCACGGCTCGACACCGCCCGCCGGCGGGTCGAGCCGCTCGGGCTCGCAGACCACCACGGGGATGGTCCGCTGGGTCCGGGTGGCGTAGCGCCCGTAGCCGGGGTTGGCCGCGACCACGGTGCGCCACAGGCCGGGCCGCTCGACGGCGTCGGCCGTCCGGGCGACCATGACGTCGCGCCGCGCGCCGCTCTGGACCACGACCGTCGGGTCCGCCTGGAGGTTGAGGTACCAGGCAGGGTGCTGGTCCGCACCGCCGTTCGAGGCCACGAGGAGCAGCCGCTCGCCGTCCCGGATCCCGGCAAGGGGGATGGTGCGCTGCTGCCCGCTGCGCCGGCCGCGGGTGGTGAGCAGCACCTGCTCGAGCGAGCCGAGGCGGCCCCCCACGCGCCCCCCCGTGGCCCGGTAGACGACGGCGTGCAGGCGGGTGAACGCGATCTGACCCCTGCTCGTCATGCACCCACGGTAGGGGTCCCCCCACGGGCGCACCAGGGCAGGTGGACCGACCGTGTCACCGTGCGCCGGCTCCCGTGTCGCGCGGGTGCCGCAGGTGCAGGCCGGGACCGCCGCGGAGGTTGTCGCCCAGCTGCGACGCCACGGGCAGGTCGGCCGGGCTGCCGACGAGGTAGCCCTGCACCGCGTGCGCCCCGATGCGGGTCCAGGCCAGGAGGTCCTCGACGGTCTCGATGCCCTCGACGAGCAGCTGGGCGCCCGTCCGGTCCGCGAACTCGACGATCGAGGCCGCGAGCGCCCGCCGCAGCGGGCTGGCGCCGACGTCCTGGGTGAGCGACATGTCGAGCTTGATGATGTCGGGCGCCAGCTGGACGATGTGCCGCAGGCTCGAGATCCCCGCGCCGGCGTCGTCGACCGCGATGCGCACGCCGAGCGCCCGCAGCGCGGCCACCCGCTCGAGCAGGCCCTCGTAGTCGGCCACCACGGAGTGCTCGGTGACCTCGACGATCATCTGGCGCCTGCCGGCGGACGTGAGCAGGGCGAGGAGCCGGGGGTCGCCCAGGGTGTGGGGCGAGGCGTTGACGGACAGCGCCACCCCGAGCGGCAGGGTGTGCGAGTGCTCGATCGCCACGGCGACCGCCGCGATCTCCAGCTCGGCCCCACGGCCCGCCAGCGCCGCCGCGGCGAACCACTGGTCGGGGCTGCGGTACGGCTCGGAGTCGAAGCGGGTCAGGGCCTCGACCTGGAGCAGCGTGCCGTCGGCCAGGGAGTAGACCGGCTGGTAGACGGGGTGGAAGGCGCGCGCCGCCATGACGCCGTCGATGCGCCCGACGAGGGACGCGTCGTGCGCGCGGCCCCGGACGGGACGCGCGAGGGTCTCGCGCACCTCCTGGGTGAGGTGGGCCTCGTCGAGGCGCTGGCGGGAGCGCAGCGCGAAGGAGACGAAGGCTCCGACGGCGACGAGCACCACGGTGCGGGTGACCCACGCGCGCAGGTCCTGCGGCTCGCCGGCGACGGTGTCCAGCGGCATGAGCGGACCGCACAGCACGCCCGCGACAAGTGCGGTCACGACGGCGCCGCGCAGGCCGAACCGCAGCGCTGCGGCGATGATCGGCAGGGAGAGCAGGTGCGACGACGTGCCCAGGGTGCCGCCCGTCGACCAGACGACGAGCCAGGTGACGGCCAGCAGCGCAGCGAGGAGGGCCCACGCCGGGACCCGGCCGACGGTCCCGGCGGCCAGCAGCGCACGCTCGAACCATGCGGGGTTCCTGGATGCCGCGCTGCGTCGCGCGGACCGGCCGGGGGTACCCGTCATCGTCAGCCTCCTGGGCCGTGCCGGTGCGGTGCGGTGCGGTGCCATCCGGTCGCCACCCCGCGCGCGCCCGCGCCGAGGGCGTGCATCGAGCCTACCGGGGTGCGTGCGCCCGGTGCCGGACGGTGCCGCTCGGTGGTCGCCGACCGTGGCAAGGTGGCACCCATGAGCACGGACAACCTGCAGCTTTTCCCCGGCAAGCAGTTCATCAGCACGATCCTCGACGCGCTGGAGACGAAGACCGCGATGTCGGGGGAGATGGCCCGCCGCTACCTGCAGCGCGCGGGGATGGCCGGCATCATCATCGGGGTCCTCTACGGCACCAACTACGCCGTCATCGCGGCCTTCGACGCCATCGCGCCGGGCGGGACGATGGTGCCCGTCGGCCGGTTCTTCGGGGCGCTCGCGTTCGGCTGGGCGCTGGTCTTCATCTACTACTCGAAGTCCGAGCTGCTCACGTCCAACATGATGATCATCTCGATCGGGGCCTACCACCGGCGCACGACGCTCGGCAAGGCGCTGCGCCTGCTCGGGCTGTGCTACCTCGGCAACTTCCTCGGCGGCCTGCTCATCGCGGTCTTCGTGCGGTTCAGCACGCTGACGGACGGCGTGGCCGGGGAGCTCATGTCCGCATCCGTCGAGCACAAGCTTGCGTTCATCACCGACGGCCCGGCCGGGTGGAGCGACCTGTTCTTCCGCGCGGTGCTGTGCAACTTCATGATCAACCTGGCGATGCTCCTCGTCTACAACGGGCTCATCAAGGACGACCTCACCAAGAGCCTCGTGATGATCATGTCGGTGTTCATCTTCGCGTTCCTCGGCCTGGAGCACTCCGTCGCGAACACGGTGCTGTTCACCGTCGTCGGGCTCAAGGAGGGCATCGACCTCGGCCCGGCAGCCGCCAACGTGGGGATCGCACTGCTCGGCAACTTCGTCGGCGGCGGCCTGCTCATCGGCCTGTACTACGCGTACGTCAACGACGACTCGCGGGTCGCCCGCCGGGGTCCGACCGAGGCCTGAGCCGGGGGCGCACGACACTCAGGACCACGTCGCGACGTTGGCGAGCTCCTCGCTGCGCAGGGCGTCCTCGATCGCCGCGAGCTGGGTGTCGCTGCACGGCAGGTCGAACGCGAAGCGCACCGCCCGGGCGATGTCCGCGCGGTAGTCGTGGCCGGCGGACACGAACTGACCGGGGATCGAGCTCATCGCGTTCTTCATGTCGATCGCGGTCTGCAGGAAGGTGATGGGGATCGACCAGCGCGCCTGGGGCGGGACGGCCGCCGGTCGCGCGTCCCCCAACCACTCGGGGCTGCGCCACAGGAGCTCAGGGCCGAACAGCACGACGCCGTCGTCGTCGTGGGACATGAGCACGTAGCGCGCCGCGCGCGCCGCGGCCTCGTCGAGGCGGTCGATCTCGTCCGCCCCGGCGACCCGCAGCACCTCGCCGGGTTGCACGTTGCCCCGCGTCAGGTCACGCACCTGGTGGGCCCAGCCGCTGCCGTACGGCGTGCCGAGCCACAGCGCACGCTGGACGAACAGCGCCCGCAGACCTCGCGTGCCGGAGTGCAGGAAGGGGTCCTGGCTGGTGTGCGCGCCGAGGCTCTCACCGAAGATGACGACCTTCGGCCGGTCGGCGGGTGCCCGCTGGCCCAGCGCCTCGGCGATCCCCAGCCACAGCGCGTGGTTCTGCTGGCGGCCGTCCTCCACGCGGTCCAGGGACATCGGGGACGGGCGGAGCGAGTACTGCAGGGTCACGCTGGCGCAGTCGCCCCTGCTGAGGTACTCCCAGGCGGAGCTCGCGGCGTAGTTGAGGTACCCCGTGCCGGTCGGGGAGCACAGGACGAGCAGGCTGCGGTCCAGGGCACCGGTGCGCTCGAGCTCCGCGAGGGCCATGCTCACGCGCTCGGCGTAGGTCGCGGCGCTCGTCAGGCCGACGTAGACCCGGACCGGGTCGACCGCAGGCTCGCCCATCACGGCGCTGATCCGCGCCGCGGGGGTGGCGGTCGACAGGTGGCGGCGCGGCTCGCGCGTCAGGGTCGCCCACGGCACCACGCTGCCTGGACCGCCGCTGACCAGGGCGGACGTCGGCGGGTCGACGAGTGCCGCGTCCGGCACCGTCCCGGACCGCTCGACCCTGCGGTAGACCAGCCCGCCCACGGCGTACAGCCCGCCGCCGATGGCCCCGAGCGAGGCCACGTGGCTGGCGACGGACACGTCGGTCTGCTCCCCGGTGACCCGCCGGATGCCGCGCTCGGCGACCCACGCGAGCCCGCGCTCGCCGGCCGCGAGGGTCAGGGCCCCGGTCGCGGCGAGTGCGCCCGCGCCCAGGGAGCGGGCCATCGGTGCGCCGCGGTCGCGACCCAGCTCCGCGCCGTCGGCCCGGGAGCGCCGCAGGCGCAGCGCCTGGACCCCGACGGCGATGCCGGCACCGGCGACCACCATGACCGGCACCGAGCGCAGCACGCGGCCCAGGCCGCGGTCCGAGCCGGCCGGCCCGGGCAGGGCGTCGAGGCCGCTGGCGACCGCCCCGGCCACCGCCGCGGCGGTGATCCGGCGCGACGCCGCACGCACCAGGGCGCGGGCGGTGCGCTCCTGCTCGCGCTGGGGCAGGGCCGCCTGCACGCCGAGCGACACGGCGATCGCCGCGAGGTCGACGGCGAGCGTCGTCCGTGCCGTCGTCCGGCCGTCCGTGCGCGCCCCGGCGAGGCGCAGCGCGCCGCGGGACGACACCAGCACGACGTCGTGCCCGACGGTGGTCAGGGCGTAGTTGAGCGCGGAGGACAGGCCCGTGATGACGCCCTGGTCGAGCGGTGAGCGGGGCTTGAGCAGCGGTACCAGGCTCCACGGCACGCTGGCCGCCGCGGCGACGATCCCCGCGCGCTGGCTCGCCGACAGGCGGTCGAGGTGGTCGTCCTGCGTCATCGTGACGTCCCTGCTGTGGGTGGGGGAACCGAGGTCTAGGTCATCCTGCTGGAGCGAGCGAGGTCGCGTCGACCGCGGCGTCTACCCTGGGCGGGCGTGAGCGGGTGCGTGCGCCCGCCTGGCCGCACCCACGGGAGGTCGGATGGCGGGGGACCGCAGGGCCGCGCTGGCCGCGACGTGGGCGTTGCCCCGCCCGGTCCTGGCCGCGGCAGGCCTGCTCACCGTCGGTCTGCTGGCGCCCGTGGTCGCGGCCTACGTCGCGGCGGGCACGACGGCGGCGCTGGGCCTCGCGATGGGCTACACCGGGTGCCTGCTGCCCGCGACGCGCCTGCCCGCCCGGTACGCCCTGCTGCTCACGGTGCCGCTGGCGATGACGGCCACGGTGGCCGCCGCACTGCCGGGCCAGCCCTTCGTCGCGGCCTGCTTCGTCGCGCTGGCCTGCCTGCTCGTCGCGCCGGCGACCATGCTCGACGCCGGGGTCGTCGCGGGCCTGCCCACGGTCGCCGCGGTGTACCTCACCCTCCCGGTCGAGCAGGACCCGGCCCAGGTGGCGATGTGGGTGCTCGCCGGTGGTGCGCTCGGCGTGCTGGTCCTGGCGCGGGTGGGACGGCCGGCTGCGCTGCGCGGGCTCGCGCTCGCGGCCCTGCTGCCCCCGTGGGCCGCCATGGCGGCGGCCGGGCTGCTCCTGGTGCTCATGGTCGGCTACGCGGTGCTCGACCGCTACGGTCCGACGGTCGCGTGCAGCACACCCTTCATCGTGCTGCTGGGGGCCGGTGGTGGTGGCGTCGCGGCGCTGGGCCTGGCGGTCGAGCGGGTGGGCGCCACCGTGGTCGGTGCCGTGGTCGCGGCCGGGATCGCGCTGGCGCTGGCCCGAGGCGAGGAGGGCGCGGACGGCGCCGCGGCGACACCCGGGCTCAGCGGCCCCTGACGTCCGGGCACTCGCGTGCGCCACACTGGGCCGCACCGACGCAGAAGCACCGACGCAGAAGCACCGACGCAGACAAGGGAGTCTCGTGGAGTTCGACGTGACGATCGAGATTCCGAAGGGCCAGCGCAACAAGTACGAGATCGACCATGTGACGGGCCGCGTCCGCCTGGACCGGATGCTGTTCACGTCGACCCGCTACCCGGACGACTACGGCTACATCGACGGCACGCTCGGGGACGACGGGGATCCGCTGGACGCCCTGGTGCTCCTCGACGAGCCGACGTTCCCCGGCTGTCTCATCCGCTGCCGCGCGCTGGGCATGTTCCGGATGCGCGACGAGGCCGGCGGCGACGACAAGGTCCTGTGCGTCCCGGCGTCCGACCAGCGCTGGGCCTCGCGCCGTGACATCGACGACGTGTCGCACTTCCACAAGCTCGAGATCCAGCACTTCTTCGAGGTCTACAAGGAGCTCGAGCCCGGCAAGTCGGTCGAGGGCGCCCACTGGGCGGGTCGCCGCGAGGCCGAGGCCGAGATCGAGCGGTCGTTCCGACGAGCGGCCGAGCACGC
>NZ_DAORSQ010000117.1:0-7326 GCF_035443605.1 Actinotalea sp.
CGCGCGGTTCGAGGTGCTGCGCGTCGATGGTCCCGACTACCGCCACCGGCACGCCGTCGAGCCCGGCCCCGGACTGCCGGACGAGCGTGTCCTGGCGCTCGTCGCCGCGACGGACGGCGCGACGTGCGACCCGTTCGACGCGCTCCTGGCTCACCTGCGCACCGTGCACCCCAGCCGGTACGGCGCGCTGCTCGACGGCGTCCCCCTCGTGGGCCTGACGGGCGCCGCACCCCTGACCGACCAGGCGGACGCGCTGCGGCTCGTCGTGCTGGTGGACCGGCTCTACGACCGCGACGTGCCCGTCGCGCTCGGCGGTCAGGGGGCCCAGGGGCTGTTCAGCGCCGCGATGCTGCGCGGTGGCTACCGCAAGAAGTACTTCCGGGCGCTGTCGCGCCTGGACGCGCTCACGGAGGCGGCGCTCGCCCGCTGATCCTCAGCCCTGGGCGTCGAGCCGGGCGAGCTCCGCGGCGACGTCGAAGTCCGCGGGCGGCCACGCCAGGTCGAGGCCCTCCAGCGTGTGGGCGAGCAGCTCTGTGACGGCAAGGCGCGCGTACCACTTGCGGTCGGCAGGGACGACGTGCCACGGCGCCACGTCGGTCGACGTGCGGTCCAGCACGGCCTGGTAGGCCTCCTCGTACGCGGGGCGCCTGGCGCGGACGTCGAGGTCCCCGGGGTTGTACTTCCAGTGCTTGTCCGGGCGCTCCAGCCGCTCGCGCAGCCGCAGGGCCTGCTCGGCGGGGGACACCATGAGCGCGACCTTGACGATCGCCGTGCCCGCGGCGGCGACCTCGGCCTCGAAGGCGTTGATCTCGTCGTACCGCGCTCCCCAGACGTCCGGCGGCACGATCTCCTCGACGCGCACCACGAGCACGTCCTCGTAGTGGGACCGGTCGAACACCCCGAGGTAGCCGGGGCGCGGCAGCGCGTTGCGGATCCGCCAGAGGTAGTCGTGCTCGCGCTCCTCGGGCGTCGGCACACCGAACGAGCGCAGCGCGACACCCTGCGGGTCGACCATCCCGACGACGTGCCGCACGATCCCGCCCTTGCCCGCCGTGTCCAGGCCCTGGAGCACGAGCAGCACCGCGCGGGTCCCGCCGGTGCGACCGTGCGCGTAGAGCTTCTCCTGCAGCGCGAGCAGGTCCTCGCCGCGCTCGGCCATGCGCTCCTCGCCCTGGTCACGGTCGCCCTCCCAACCAGGGGTGGCGTCGTGGTCCAGCCCGGCCAGGTCGAAGCCGGGCCTGGCGCGCAGGGCCTCGTGGGCGGGGGTCTGCCAGCGGTCGGACGACATCGTTCCTCCTGCGGTGCGGGTCTGGACGGCGGGGTCTGGGCGGCGGGTCAGGACGGCGGCACGCGCACGACGGCGCCGCCTGGTCCCGGCAGGGTGACGGTACCGACCGTGACGAGCACGGGGTCCCAGGCCGCGAGCACGTCCGTGGTGCCGGGGGCCGCGCCGTCGACCGGGACCTCCTGCGGCCCGTCGCCCCATGTCACCACGACCCGGAGGTCGCCGCGGGACATGACGAGCCACGCCTCGCCGTGCACCACCGACACGCGGTCGAGGTCGCCGTCGCCCAGGGCCGGCTCGGCGCGGCGCAGCGCGATGAGGCACCGGTACCAGTCGAGCAGGCGGCGGTGCCCCGGCTCGGCCGCCTCGGTCCAGTCGAGCCGGCTGGCGGTGAAGCTGGCGGGGGCCTGGGGGTCGGGGACGTGCACCTCGTGGCCGTAGATGCCGGTCCAGTCCGCGCCGCCGAACTCCGCGGCGCGCCCCTCGCGCACCGCCTGGGCGAGCCACGGCTCGGCGTGGTCGGTGAAGAACAGGAAGGGGGTGTACGCCCCCCACTCCTCGCCCATGAAGAGCATCGGGGTGAACGCGGACGTCAGGACGAGCGTGGCGGACGCGGCGAGCACGCCGGGCGACGACGAGGCGGACGGCCGGTCGCCCAGGGCGCGGTTGCCCACCTGGTCGTGGTTGGACGCGCAGACGACGAACCGGTGCCCGTCCGTCCCCGGCGGCACGGGCCGGCCCCACGGGCCGCCGCGGAACAGCGAGGCGCGCCCGTCCACGACGAACACGCGTCGCAGCGCGTGCGCCAGGTCGGCGGTGCTGCCGAAGTCGACGAGGTGCCCGTGGTGCTCGCCGGTCAGGACGGTGTGCAGCGCGTGGTGCACGTCGTCGGCCCACTGGGCCGTCATGCCGCGGCCGCCCTGTGCCGTCGGGGTCACCGTGCGCGGGTCGTTGAGGTCCGACTCCGCGACGAGCGACAGCGGGCGCCCGAGGTCGGCGGCGAGCTCCGCGACGACGTCGGACATCTCGGCGAGCAGGTGGCGGGGCGAGTCGTCCGCGAGGGTGTGCACGGCGTCCAGGCGCAGGGCGTCGACGTGGAAGTCGCGCAGCCAGCGCACGACGCTGTCGAGCACGAACGCACGGACCTCGGCGGCGTCCGGCCCGTCGAGGTTGACGGCCGGTCCCCACGGCGTGCGGTGCCGCTCGGTGAAGTACGGGCCGAACTCGCCGAGGTAGTTGCCGGACGGGCCGAGGTGGTTGTGCACGACGTCGAGGCACACGGCCAGCCCTCGCCCGTGCGCCGCGTCGACGAACCGCTGGAGCGCCGCGGGGCCGCCGTAGGGCTCGTGCACCGCGTAGAGCCCGACGCCGTCGTACCCCCAGCCGTGCTCGCCGGGGAAGGCGGCGACGGGCATGAGCTCGACCATGTCGACGCCGAGGTCGGCGAGGTGGTCGAGCCGGTCGGCCGCGGCGTCGAGCGTCCCGGCAGCGGTGAAGGTACCGATGTGCAGCTCGTAGACCACGGAACCTCGGACGTCACGGCCCGCCCACGCCGCGTCGGCCCATCGGTGGCGGGCCGCGTCGAAGGTGCGGCTCGGTGCGTGCACCCCCGCGGGCTGCCACGCGCTGCGCGGGTCGGGGCGCGGCGCGCCGCCGTCGATCGCGAACGCGTAGTCCGTGCCGTGCGCGAGTCCCGGTGCGGTCCACCAACCACCCTCGCCGCGGGCCATCGGGCGGACCTCGCCGGCAGCCGGCAGGTGCAGGTCCACGCGTGCGGCCGCGGGTGCCCAGACCCGCGTCGTGCCGCCCGTCACGCGGCGTCCGCCGGGACGAGCAGGGCGACGGGCAGCCGGTCGAGCAGGGTGCCCAGCCGCACGAGGCCGCCAGGGACGTCGCGGCCCGTCAGGACGTCGTGCCAGCTGCCCTCGGGCAGCGCGACGGCATGGGTGCCCCAGCCACCCAGGTGCTCGAGGGCCAGGGCGAGCCGGGTCGCGACGGTGACGGCGCGGGGTGTGCCGTCGAGCGTGCGCGCGAAGGCCAGCGCGTTGCCCGAGGATGTGGGCAGCGGCTGGTAGCCCGCCGCGGGTCCGATGAACGCCGCCGCGTGCGCGCGCCGCACCCGCAGGGCGCGGGACGTGACGAGCAGCTTCTCGTCTGCCAGGCCGCGCGGCGCCTCCGCCTCGAGCCGGTCGAGCGCGGCGGACAGGGCTGCGACGTCGACGGGGCGCCGGTTGTCCGGGTCCACCAGGGCGATCGACGGCACCTCGGTGCCCTGGTAGACGTCCGGCACGCCCGGCAGGGTGAGCTGGACGAGCTTGGTCCCCAGCGTGGCGGCGCGGACCCCGACGGCGGTGCGCCGCGACCAGGCCTCATAGGCTGCGACGACCTCGGGCGTGGCCAGCGCGTCCGCGGCGAAGGCGAGCACCGCCTGCTCGTACGCGGTGTCGGGCGCCGTCCAGCGCGTGTGCTCCTTGGCCTCGCGGACCGCCTTGGTGAGATAGGCGGCCAGCCGGTCCTGCGGCAGGGGGCCGTCCTGCCACGTCCCGGCGAGGGTCTGCCACAGGAGGTTCTCCGTGCGGCCGTCGAGCAGGGCAGGGCGCACGGCCGCGGTCGCCGCACGCACGGTGTCGATGTGCGCCGACCACGCGGCCGGCAGCTCCGAGAGCACCCCGAGCCGGGCCCGGACGTCCTCGCTGCGCTTGGTGTCGTGCGTCGAGAGCGTCGTCATCGCGACGGGAGCGTGCACCTGGGCCCGCGTGGCCCACGCGTGCAGCTCCTCGGGGCTGATCGCGAACCGCTCCGGGGCCCCGCCGACCTCGCTCAGGCCCACGAGGTGGGTCCAGCGGTAGAACGCCGTGTCCTCGACACCCTTGGCCATGACGGCGCCGCAGGTCTGCTGGAAGCGCACCACGAGCTCGTCGCGCCGGGGCTCGCGCGTGCGACCGGCCGAGCCGGTCTCCCGCCCGAGCAGCATCTCGGCGAGCAGGTCGAGCGTCTCGAGCCGGGCGCCGCCCAGGCGGCCCCTGGCCACCTGCACCGCCTCGGCGAACGCCGCCTGGGCGTCGGGGTGCGCCGGGGTGCCGGGCACCACGTAGTACCGGTACCGGTCCGTGGCGACGAGCAGCTCGACGAGGCACTCGTACACCGAGCGCCAGCTGTGGTCGCGCAGGCGCACGTCGTCGCGGCAGATCCCGGCCGCCAGGTCGGCCAGCCGGCTGACCTCGGCGAACAGCGGCCCCGCGACCACCTGGCGCTTGGCGGCCTCGACGAGGGCCGGCAGCGCGTCGGAGGTGTCCCCGGTGATCCGGTGCATCACCGCGCCGAGCTCCGCGGCGCCCCCGGGGTCGACGAACGCGGCCTGGACGCGCCATGCGGCCTCGTAGCCCGTGGTGCCGGCCGTGGCCCAGTCCTCGGGCAGCTCCTCGGCCGGCGCGAGGATCTTCTCGACCACCACCCAGGCGTCGTCTGTCGCGGCGGCGAGCCGGTCGAGGTAGCCCTGCGGGTCGGCAAGGCCGTCCGGGTGGTCGATCCGCAGCCCGTCGAGCGTGCCGTCCGCCACGAGCTCGACCACGAGCGCGTGCGTGGCGTCGAAGACGGCCGGGTCCTCGACGCGGATCGCCGCGAGCGAGCCGACGTCGAAGAACCGTCGGTAGTTGAGCTCCTCGTCAGCGACCCGCCAGTAGGCGAGCCGGTAGTGCTGGCGAGCGACGAGGTCGGCGAGCGGCAGGTTCTCGGTGCCGGCACGGACGGGGAAGACGTTGGAGTAGTAGCGCAGCACCGGCTGGGCCCCGAGGTCCTCCTGACCGGGCACCACCCACTGCTCGACGGTCAGCTCGTCCGAGGCGAGCACCGCCCCGATCCGCCGACCGAGCACCGGCATGAGCAGGGCGCCCTGGCCCCGGGTCCAGTCGACGTCGAACCAGGAGGCGAAGGGCGAGTCGGGCCCGTCGGCGAGCACGGACCACAGCGCATGGTTGCGGAACGCGGGGACCGGCACGGCCATGTGGTTGGGCACGATGTCCAGGACGAGCCCCAGACCGACCCTGCGGGCCGCGGCGCCGAGCCGATCCATGGCCGGCCTGCCGCCGAGCACGGGGGAGATGCGCCGGTGGTCGACGACGTCGTAGCCGTGCGTGGAGCCCGGGGCCGCGGTCAGCACGGGGGAGAGGTAGACGTGCGTGACGCCCAGGCGGACGAGGTAGGGCAGCTGCGCCGCCGCGTCGTCGAGCGTCAGGCCGGCCCCGAGCTGCAGGCGGTACGTCGAGACCGGGACCGTCCGGTGCGCCGGGGGTCGACGGCGGGACGGCCCGGCGCGCTCGCTGCTCGCCGCTGGCCCGGTGCGCTCGCTCACGGCGCCTGGACCGGCCGGGTCAGCACGAGCGTGCTGCGCCCGGTGAGGGTCACGGCGGTACCCGCCTTGACCTGCCTGCCCGGGGCCAGGGTGTGATCGGTGTCGAGCACGCACGTCCACACGGCGCCGAACTCGGCCGGCGGCAGCGTGAAGGTGACGCCCTCGGGGGCCGCGTTGTAGAGCAGCAGGAAGGAGTCGTCGACCACGCGCTCGCCGCGGACGTCCGGCTCGGCGATGGCCTCGCCGTTGAGGAACACCTGCACCGCGCGGGCGTGGCGCGTCTGCCAGTCCGCGTCGGACATGTGGCCGCCGTTGGTGGTGAACCAGGCGATGTCGCCGAGCTCGGACTCGCCGCCGTGCTCCGCGCTGCCGGCGAAGAAGCGGCGGCGACGCAGCACGGGGTGGTCGCTGCGCAGCCGCACGACGTCGCGGACGAACGTCAGGTGCGTCTGGCGGCGCTTGTCCAGGGCCCAGTCCACCCAGGTGACCTCGTTGTCCTGGCAGTAGCCGTTGTTGTTGCCGCCCTGCGTGCGGCCGAGCTCGTCGCCGTGCGCGAGCATCGGCACGCCCTGGGACAGCAGCAGCGTGGCGATGAAGTTGCGCTGCTGGCGCCAGCGCAGCGCCTCGATCGCCTTGTCCTTGGTCGGGCCCTCGACCCCGCAGTTCCACGACCGGTTGTGGCTCTCGCCGTCGTTGTTGCCCTCGCCGTTGGCCTCGTTGTGCTTGTCGTTGTAGGACGTGAGGTCGTACAGCGTGAAGCCGTCATGGGCCGTGACGAAGTTGATCGAGGCGATGGGCTTGCGGCCGGTGTGCTCGTAGAGGTCGGACGAGCCGGACAGCCGGCTGGCGAACTCGGCCAGCGTGGACGGCTCGCCGCGCCAGAAGTCGCGCACCGTGTCGCGGTACTTGCCGTTCCACTCGGACCACAGCGGGGGGAAGCCACCCACCTGGTACCCGCCGTCGCCCACGTCCCACGGCTCGGCGATGAGCTTGACCTGGGAGATCACCGGGTCCTGCTGGACCAGGTCGAAGAACGCGGACAGCCGGTCGACCTCGTGGAACTGGCGGGCCAGCGTCGAGGCGAGGTCGAACCGGAACCCGTCGACGTGCATCTCGGTGACCCAGTAGCGCAGCGAGTCCATCACCAGGCGCAGCACGTCGAGGTCGCCGACGTCGAGCGTGTTGCCGCACCCGGTGGTGTCGACGTAGTGGCCGCTGTGCGGTGCCAGCTTGTAGAAGTCGCGCTCGCCGAGGCCGCGGAACGACAGCGACGGGCCGTCGGGGCCGCCCTCGCACGTGTGGTTGTAGACGACGTCGAGGATCACCTCGATGCCTGCGGCGTGCAGCTCGCGCACCATGTACTTGAACTCGCCCACCTGGGCGCCGGGGTTCTTGTCGGCGCTGTACGCCGCATGCGGCGCGAAGAAGCCGAGCGTGGAGTAGCCCCAGTAGTTGCGGGTGCCGCGCGCGGCGAGCGCCGGCTCGGCCACCGAGTGGTGCACGGGCAGCAGCTCGACGGCCGTGACGCCGAGCGAGGTCAGGTGCTCGATCGCCGCGGGGTGCGCGAGGCCGGCGTAGGTGCCCCGGATGTTGTCGGGGATCAGCGGGTGCTGCTGCGTGTAGCCCTTGACGTGCATCTCGTAGACGACCGTCTCGCCCCAGGGCGTGGCGGGCGACTCGTCGCCGCGCC
>NZ_DAORSQ010000118.1:0-7082 GCF_035443605.1 Actinotalea sp.
TCCTCATGGCGTTCCCGCCGCTGGCCGCGGCGCTCTTCGCGCTCGGCGCCGACCGCCGGCTCGGCGCGCAGATCTTCAACCCGGAGAACGGCGGCGCCATCCTGTGGCAGCACCTGTTCTGGTTCTTCGGGCACCCCGAGGTCTACATCCTCGCCCTGCCGTTCTTCGGCATCATCAGCGAGATCCTGCCGGTGTTCAGCCGCAAGCCGATCTTCGGCTACAAGGGCCTGGTCTACGCCACGATCGCCATCGCGGCCCTGTCGGTCACCGTGTGGGCCCACCACATGTACGTCACCGGATCGGTGCTGCTGCCGTTCTTCGCGCTCATGACGATGCTCATCGCCGTGCCGACGGGTGTGAAGTTCTTCAACTGGATCGGCACGATGTGGCGCGGCAAGCTCACCTTCGAGTCGCCGATGCTCTGGGCCATCGGGTTCCTGGTGACGTTCCTCTTCGGCGGCCTGACCGGGGTCATCCTGGCCAGCCCGGTGCTCGACTTCCACGTCTCGGACACCTACTTCGTCGTGGCGCACTTCCACTACGTGATCTTCGGCACCGTGGTGTTCGCGATGTTCGCCGGGTTCTCGTTCTGGTGGCCCAAGTTCACGGGCAAGATGCTCGACGAGAGGCTCTCGAAGGTCCACTTCTGGATGACCTTCGTGGGCTTCCACATGACGTTCCTCATCCAGCACTGGCTGGGCGTGCAGGGCATGCCGCGCCGGTACGCGGACTACATGCCCGAGGACGGCTTCACCCTGTTCAACCAGATCTCGACCGTCGGCTCGGTCATCCTCGCGGCCTCGACGCTGCCGTTCCTGTGGAACGTCTACATCACGTGGCGCCACGCGCCGCACGTGGACGTCGACGACCCGTGGGGCTACGGCGCATCGCTCGAGTGGGCCACGTCCTGCCCGCCGCCCCGGCACAACTTCACCTCGCTGCCGCGGATCCGCTCGGAGCGGCCCGCCTTCGACCTGCACCACCCCGAGGTCGCGGCGATGGACCACGTCGAGCCGGACGAGCGCGTTCTGGCTCAGGGAGGGGCGCACTGATGAAGGTCGAGTACCGGCTGTTCGCCTGGATGACGCCCTTCTTCCTGCTCGTCGCGGGGGTCTACGCGTACTTCAGCAAGGGCGAGGCGGTGGGCACCGGTGCGCTGCTGCTCACCGCGGGGCTCGTCGGCATGATCGGCTTCTACCTCGGCGCCCTGGGCAAGCGGATCGACGCGCGCCCGGAGGACGACCCGCTCGCCGAGGTCGAGGACGGCGCCGGCGACCTGGGCACGTTCAGCCCGTGGAGCTGGTGGCCGCTCATCCTCGCGGCGGGTGCGGCGATCTCGTTCGCCGCACTGGCCATCGGCTGGTGGCTGCTCATCATCGGTGCGGCGGTGGGCACCATCGGCCTCATCGGCTGGGTGTTCGAGTACTCCCGCGGCGTCCACGCCCACTGACGGCCAGGGCGTCCGACGCCCGCCCGCGGCGTCCCAGGACGACGAAGCCCGGCTCCCCTGGGAGAGCCGGGCTTCGTCGCGTCGGTGCGTCACCGCACGCGGCGCGAGGTCACAGCGGGACGATGAGCCCCGCGGTCTGGGTGCGGGCCCGTGCGAAGCGGTCCTGGGCGTCGGCCCAGTTGACGATGTTCCACCAGGCCTTGACGTAGTCGCCCTTGACGTTGACGTAGTCGAGGTAGAAGGCGTGCTCCCACATGTCGAGCAGCACGATGGGGACCACCCCGAGCGGGATGTTGCCCTGCTGGTCGTAGAGCTGGAAGGTCACCAGGCGGCTGCCCACCGAGTCCCAGGCCAGGATGGCCCAGCCGGAGCCCTGGATGCCGATGGCCGTCGCGGCGAAGTGCTGGCGGAACGCGTCGAACGAGCCGAAGAACTCGTCGATCGCCGCGGCGAGTTCGCCGGTCGGCTTGTCGCCACCCTCGGGGGAGAGGTTGGCCCAGAAGGCCGTGTGGTTGACGTGGCCGCCGAGGTGGAAGGCGAGGTTCTTCTCGAGCAGGTTGACCGTGCCGTAGGCGCCCTTGTCCCTCGCCTCGGCCAGCTGCTCGAGCGCGGTGTTGGCACCCGTCACGTAGGCGGCGTGGTGCTTGTCGTGGTGCAGCTCCATGATCCGGCCCGAGATGTGCGGCTCGAGAGCCGCGTAGTCGTAGGCGAGATCGGGCAGCGTGTAGTCGGCCAAGGGGTACCTCCGGTCAGGTCGCGGGTGCGACGCGTCGAGGGGCGCGGGTGCGCGCCCGCCCTCCACTCTGCTCGGTGAACGCCGTCCGCGCGAGGCGGACGCGCCACCGGGCGGTCAACGGGTGGTCGAGTCCGCCTCGGTCGGGGCCGTCTCGCCCGCCTCGACGGCCGGCGCATCGTGCCCACCGGGCAGTGCATCGTGCCCACCGGGCAGTGCGTCGTGCTCGCCGTGCGACGCGGCCGCGGCCGCCTCGAGGGGAGTGACGGGCTCGACGCGGTCCTCGTAGAAGAACCGCGAGAGCCGCGCGCGGGCGGCGTCCAGCCGGTAGCCCGGACGGCGCACGCCGCGCGCGTCCTCGGCCGGGGCGATCTCGAGGGGCCGGCGCGGCTCGTGGTGCACGAGGGTCCAGCGCTCGAACTCGTCGAGCGGGCGGTGCACCTCGATGACCTCGCCGTTGTCGAACCGCAGCACCCGGCCCGTCTCGTGCCCGTGCAGCACCAGCTCGCGGTCCTTGCGCTGCAGGCCCAGGGCGATCCGCTTGGTCGCCCAGAACGCGACCGCCGGGGCGATGAAGAGCATGGCCCGCAGGGTGAGCGTGATGTCGTTGATCGACAGGTCGAAGTGCGTCGCGATGATGTCGTTCGACGCCGACAGGATGAGCACCATGAACGCCGTGAGCAGCGAGACGCCGACGGCCGTGCGCACCGGGGCGTTGCGCGGGCGGTCGAGCACGTGGTGCTCGCGCTTGTCGCCCGTGGCGAACGCCTCGATGAACGGGTACAGCGCCAGGACGCCGAAGAGGATCCCTGGCACCACCATCGCGGGGATGAGCACGTTGAGCGACAACGTGTAGCCGCCGATGACGTACTCCGGCGTCCCGGGCATGAGCCGCAGCGCCCCGTCGAGGAAGAGCATGTACCAGTCCGGCTGCGAGCCGGCGGAGACGGGCGACGGGTCGTAGGGGCCGTAGTTCCACACCGGGTTGATGGTCATCGTCGCGCCCATGAGCGCGAGCATGCCGAAGACGATGAAGAAGAAGCCGCCTGCCTTGGCCACGTACACGGGGAAGAGGGGGAAGCCCACGACGTTCTTGTCGGTGCGCCCCGGCCCGGGGTAATGCGAGTGCTTGTGCAGCACCACGAGCAGCAGGTGCAGGCCGATGAGGGACAGGATCAGCGCGGGCACCAGGAGGATGTGCACGGTGAACAGGCGCGGGATGATCGACTCCCCGGGGAACTCCCCGCCGAAGACGAAGTACGACATGTAGCTGCCGATGATCGGCACCGCCTTGACCACGCCGTCGGTGATCCGCAGGCCGTTGCCCGAGAGCACGTCGTCCGGCAGCGAGTAGCCGGTGAAGCCCGCCGCGAGGCCGAGGATCATGAGCACGAAGCCGACGAGCCAGTTGATCTCGCGGGGCTTGCGGAACGCGCCGGTGAAGAACACGCGCATCATGTGCGTGATGATCGCGGCCATGAACAGCAGCGCCGCCCAGTGGTGGATCTGGCGCATGAGCATGCCGCCGGTCACCTCGAACGAGAGGTGCAGCGTCGAGGCGAAGGCCTCGGACATCTCCACGCCCTGCATCGGCGCGAACGGCCCGTCGTAGGTGACGATGGTCATGCTCGGCACGAAGAAGAGCGTGAGGAACACACCGGTGATGAGCAGGACGAGGAACGAGTAGAGCGCGATCTCGCCGAGCAGGAAGGACCAGTGGTCCGGGAAGATCTTGCGCGCCATCGCCTTGACCGCTGTCCCGATGCCGGTGCGCTGGTCGAGGAAGTCGGCGGTGCCGGCGGCGGCCCGCTGGGCGCCCGTTGCTCGCTGGTTCACTTCAGACGCTCCCAGAAGCTCGGTCCGATCGGCTCGTTGAAGTCGTCCTGGGCGACGAGGTAGCCCTCCTCGTCGACCGTGATCGGCAGCTGCGGCAGAGCACGCTTGGCCGGGCCGAAGACGACCTTCGCCCCGTCGGCGATGTCGAACGTCGACTGGTGGCACGGGCACAGCAGGTGGTGCGTCTGCTGCTCGTAGAGCGCCACCGGGCAGCCCACGTGGGTGCAGATCTTCGAGTAGGCGACGATGCCCTCGTAGGACCAGTCCTTGCGGTCCTCGGCCTCCGTGAGGTCACGCGGGTCGAGGCGCACCATGAGGACGACGGCCTTGGCCTTCTCCTCGATCCAGTGGTCCTCGTCGGCAAGTCCCTCGGGGATGACGTGGAACACCGAGCCGATGGTGACGTCGGAGGCCTTGATGGGCGTGCCGGACGGGTCGCGGGCCAGGCGGCGTCCGCGCTCCCAGACGGTGTGCCGGAACTTCGAGACGTTCCAGTCCGCGCCGACCTCCCCGATGAGGGGGACGGCGATGCTCAGCGGGGCCAGGGCGAGCGCGGAGACGACGGCGCCCTTGAGCACGCCGCGCCGGGCGATGCCCGAGTCGGCAGCGCCGTCGCGCAGCACCTGGATCGCGGCGGCGCGGGTCGCGTCGTCGCTGCGCTGGGGGTGGCGGTCCTCGACCTTCTCGTGGTCGGACATGAGGGTCTTCGCCCAGTGCACCGCGGCCACGCCGATGCCCGCCATGCCGAGGAACAGGCCGAGGCCCAGCAGCAGGGTGGTCTGGCGGACCGACTCGACCGTGCCGTCGGACGGCAGCGCGAAGTAGGCCACGAGGGCCCCGACGGTGCCGAGCACGGAGATCGCGAAGAGCGCGACCACCTGGCGCTCGGCGCGCTTGTCGGCTGCTGGGTCGGTGTCGGCCATCCGCGGCCGGTGCGGGGGCAGGCCCGGGTTCTCGAACCGCTCGGGCAGCGCGGCGTCGTCGTGCGCTGTGCGCACGAGGTCCGCCGCGGTGGTGTCGTCGCTCATGAGGACTTCGCTCCGATCCAGACTGCGGCACCGATGAGCACGCCGATCCCGATCACCCACACCCACAGGCCCTCGGCGATCGGACCGACCGACCCGAGGTCGGAGCCGCCGGGGGAGCCGGCCTTCTGCGCGTCCAGGAACGCGATGATGTCGCGCTTCTCGTCCGGGCTGATGTTGGCGTCGTTGAAGACGGGCATGGACTGCGGGCCGGTGAGCATGGCCGTGTAGATCTGGGTGGGGGTGCTGTTGCCGAGCGACGGGGCGTACTTGCCCTCGGACAGCGACCCGCCGGCACCGACGGCGCCGTGGCACATGGCGCAGTTGGTGCGGAACAGCGCCATGCCGTTGGCGGCGTCGCCCAGCGCCGGGTCGACCTGCTCGGCCGAGGGCACCGCGGGACCGGCGCCCAGCGAGGCGACGTAGGCGGCGAGCTGGGCGATCTGCTCGGCGTCGAACACCGGCTCCGTCGCCGGCGCCTGCGGGCCGTTGAGGACCATCGGCATGCGGCCCGTGCTCACCTGGAAGTCCACCGAGGCGGCACCGACGCCGACGAGCGACGGGGCACCGTCGCGGCCCTCGGCCGAGGGTCCGTGGCACGTCGCGCAGTTCGCGGTGAAGAGCTTGCGTCCGGCGTCGATGTCCGTCGTCGTCGCGACGGCCGCGCTCGCCGGCCCGGGAACGACGGCGGCGTACACGGCTCCCGTGACGAGCAGCGCCAGCAGCAGCAGCGCCGCGGGGGCGAACCGGTGGTGCCGGTGGGCGGCGATGGCCTTCACAGGGCGGTCCTCGTCTCGGGGCGTGCCGTGGTGGTCGGGCGGGCGGTCATCGGATCAGGTAGATCGCACCGAACAGGGCGATCCAGATGACGTCGACGAAGTGCCAGTAGTAGGAGGTGACGATGGTCGTCGTCGCCTCGTGGTGGCCGAAGCGCTTGGCGCTGAAGGACCGGCCGAGGACGAAGAGGAAGGCGATGAGCCCGCCGACGACGTGCAGGCCGTGGAAGCCGGTGGTCAGGTAGAACACCGAGCCGTAGGGGCTGGAGGAGATCGTCAGGCCCTCGGACACCAGGGCCGCGTACTCGTAGATCTGCCCGGCGACGAACGTGGCGCCCATGACGAACGTCAGGGTGATCCACTCCTCCATGCCCCAGCGGTTCACCTGGAGCAGGCTGCCGGTGCGGCGCGGCTGGAACCGCTCCGCGGCCCACACGCCCATCTGGCAGGTCACCGAGGACAGCACCAGCACCGTGGTGTTGATCGCCGCGAAGGTGATGTTGAGCTTCGCGGTCTCCACGGGCCACAGCTCCGGCACCGTGGAACGGATCGTGAAGTACATGGCGAAGAGCCCGGCGAAGAACATCAGCTCGCTGGCGAGCCAGACGATGGTCCCGACCGACACGGGGTTCGGGCGGTTGACGCTCAGGTGCGGGCGCGAGACGGCGGCCGTTGCGGTTGACACGCTGTCAGTATGGCGGATCTTGGCGGCGAATGGGCCCTAAGACCTAGACGCGTCGATCACGTTCTCGCCACATCCTGTTCGACGGCACCCGGACGGCCGCGGCCCGGTCGCCGCCGCCCCGCCCGTGGGTCGGCGGCTGCCGCGCCGGGGCGCTTCGGCGTGCCAAGATGCAGGCAGGTGACCCGGCGTGCCCGGGCACGCGGCGACGACGAGCGAGGCGAGATGAACGAGCGCGACGAGTGGGGCGCCCCGAGCACCGAGGCGTCCTCCGCCGCCCTGCGGGTGCTGCTGTACTCCGACCACGTCGAGACCCGCGCTGCGGTGCGTGAGGCCGTCGGCGGTCGCATCGGGCGTGACCTGCCGCCCCTCGAGTGGCTCGAGGTGGCGACGGCGCCGGCCGCGATCGCCGCCGTCGAGGCGGGCGGGCTCGACCTGCTCGTGCTGGACGGCGAGACGGGCAAGGTCGGCGGGATGGGCCTGTGCCGCCAGCTCAAGGACGAGATCTTCCAGTGCCCGCCCGTGCTGCTGCTCGTGGCCCGGCCCCAGGACGCCTGGCTGGCCTCGTGGACCGAGGCCG
>NZ_DAORSQ010000119.1:0-6923 GCF_035443605.1 Actinotalea sp.
TCGCGCAGGTGGCGAGCTCCTGGTTGGTCATCTGGAAGCAGCCGTCGCCGTCGATGGCCCAGACGGTGCGCGCCGGGTCGCCCACCTTGGCGCCCATGGCGGCGGGCACCGCGTAGCCCATGGTCCCCAGGCCACCCGAGTTGAGCCAGGCGTTGGGCCGCTCGTAGCGGATGAACTGCGAGGCCCACATCTGGTGCTGGCCCACGCCGGCGACGAACACCGACTCGGGGCCGGAGATCGCGCCGATCCGGGAGATGACGTGCTGCGGCGACAGGTGGCCGTCGTCCGGCTCGGTGAACCCCAGCGGGAACGTCTCGCGCCAGTCGTCGATCTGGCGCCACCAGCCCTCGAGGTCCGGCTTGCCGTGCTGCGCGTGCTCGCGGGCGAGCTCCGGCAGCAGCTCGGCGATGACCTCGCGCAGGTCGCCGACGATGGGCACGTCCACGCGGCGGTTCTTGCCGATCTCGGCCGGGTCGATGTCCGCGTGCACGATCGTCGCGTGCGGTGCGAAGGACGACAGCTTGCCGGTCACGCGGTCGTCGAACCGGGCGCCCAGGGCGACGATGAGGTCCGCCTTCTGCAGCGCGGCGACCGCCGGGACGGTGCCGTGCATGCCCGGCATGCCCAGGTTCTGCGGGTGGGAGTCGGGCAGTGCGCCGCGGGCCATGAGGGTGGTCACGGCGGGTGCGCCCGACGCGTCGACCAGCTGGCGCAGCTCGGCTGACGCCCCGGAGCGGATCGCGCCGCCGCCGACGTACAGCACGGGGCGGCGGGCGGTCGCGAGCAGCCGGGCGGCCTCACGGACCTGCTTGGCGTGCGGCTTGGTCACCGGGTGGTAGCCGGGCAGGTCGATCGACTCGGGCCAGTGGAACGTCGTCGTCGCCTGCTGGGCGGTCTTGGCGATGTCCACGAGCACCGGGCCGGGGCGGCCGGTCCGGGCGATGTGGAACGCCTGGGCGATGACGCGCGGGATGTCGTCCGCGTTGGTGACGAGGAAGTTGTGCTTGGTCACCGGCAGCGTGATGCCGACGATGTCGGCCTCCTGGAACGCGTCCGTCCCGATGAGCGGCGCACCCACCTGGCCCGTGATCGCCACGAGCGGCACCGAGTCCATGTTCGCGTCGGCGATCGGCGTGAC
The DNA here is from genome assembly GCF_035443605.1 of Actinotalea sp. Taxonomy (NCBI): domain Bacteria; kingdom Bacillati; phylum Actinomycetota; class Actinomycetes; order Micrococcales; family Cellulomonadaceae; genus Actinotalea; species Actinotalea sp. The sequence continues at coordinate 1,139 of NZ_DAORSQ010000119.1, forward strand.
GAGGTTGGTGGCGCCCGGCCCGGACGTCGCGATGCACACGCCGACCTTGCCGCTGGTGTAGGCGTAGCCCGTCGCGGCGTGCCCGGCACCCTGCTCGTGGCGCACGAGGATGTGCCGCAGGACCCTGGAGTCCATGAGGGCGTCGTACGTCGGCAGGATCGCCCCGCCCGGCAGGCCGAACACGGCGTCGACGCCGGCGGCCTCGAGGGAACGGACGATCGCCTGCGCACCGGTCATCGTCTCGCCGCGCCCCGAGACCCGCAGGTCCGCCGGGGTCACACCGACCGACGGGACGGCGCCCGGGTCGGGGGACGTCGTCTGCGTCGTCGATCGGCTGGCTCCGGCGGGAGGCGCCGGGTGAGGGCCCTGGACCATCGTTGCTCTCCCTGTGTCGATGCTGGCGGGCACGGGGTGCCCGGGTCCTGCTCCCGGCTGGCGACGCCGCCTGCCGGTTCGGAACATGAAAAAACCCCTCGGCCCGGTGGGGCACAACGAGGGGTGGGCGCGGGCCGGGTGCCGGCCAGCGCCTAGAGAACTACGAGGTGGATCGTCTGCACGTCGGTGAGCGTACGCCTGCCGCGCGCCGTTGTCACGCGCGGACCAATCCATCTCACCATACGGATCACGAGTCCGCGATTCGAGACGCCCCCCAGGCGCGAACCGGGACCTTGGTCTCAGGCGAGCACCGCACCGGTCGACGCCGACTGCACCAGCTTCGTGTACTTGCCCAGCACGCCGCGCGTGTACCGCGGGGGCAGCGGGGCCCAGCCGGCCGCCCGCTCGGCGAGCTCCGCCGGGTCGACGAGCAGCTCCAGCAGCTCGCCCGCCATGTCGAGGCGGATCCGGTCCCCGTCCCGCACGTGCGCGATCGGGCCGCCGTCGGCGGCCTCGGGGGCGACGTGCCCGACGCACAGCCCGGTGGTCCCGCCGGAGAACCGGCCGTCGGTGAGCAGCAGCACGTCCTTGCCGAGGCCGGCGCCCTTGATCGCGCCGGTGATCGCCAGCATCTCGCGCATCCCGGGGCCGCCCTTGGGGCCCTCGTAGCGGATGACGACGACGTCCCCCGCCGCGATGGTGCCGTCCTCGAGCGCGTCGAGCGCCGCCCGCTCGCGCTCGAACACGCGCGCCGTGCCCTCGAAGACGTCCGAGTCGAAGCCGGCGCTCTTGACGACGGCTCCCTCGGGCGCCAGCGAGCCGTGCAGGATCGTGATCCCGCCCGTGCGATGGATGGGGTTGTCCAGCGCCCGCAGGATCTTGCCGTCCGGGTCCGGCGGGGCGATCTCAGCGAGGTTCTCGGCGACCGTGCGGCCGGTGACCGTGAGGCAGTCGCCGTGGAGCAGGCCGGCGTCGAGCAGCGCCTTCATGACCACCGGGACCCCGCCGATGCGGTCGACGTCGTTCATGACGTACCGGCCGAACGGCTTGAGGTCGCCCAGGTGGGGCACCTTCGCCGCGACGCGGGAGAAGTCCGCCAGCGTGAGGTCCACCTCGGCCTCGTAGGCGATGGCCAGCAGGTGGAGCACGGCGTTGGTCGAGCCGCCGAAGGCCATGACGACGGCGATGGCGTTCTCGAACGCCTCCTTGGTCATGATCTGGCGCGCGGTGATCCCCCGGCGCAGCAGCGCGACGACGGCCTCCCCCGAGCGCACGGCGTACGCGTCGCGCCGTCGGTCGGCCGACGGCGGCGCGGCGGAGCCGGGCAGGGACATGCCCATCGCCTCGGCGACGGACGCCATGGTGTTGGCCGTGTACATCCCGCCGCAGGCCCCCTCGCCGGGGCAGATGGCGCGTTCGATGAGGTCGACGTCCGCGCGGCTCATGAGGCCCCGCGCGCAGGCTCCGACCGCCTCGAAGGCGTCGATGATCGTGACCTCCTTCTCGGTGCCGTCGGTGAGCTTGACCCACCCGGGCGCGATCGAGCCGGCGTAGAGGAACACGGCGGCCAGGTCCAGGCGCGCGGCGGCCATGAGCATGCCCGGCAGTGACTTGTCGCAGCCCGCCAGGAGCACCGAGCCGTCGAGGCGCTCGGCCTGCATGACGGTCTCGACGCTGTCGGCGATGATGTCGCGGCTGACCAGCGAGAAGTGCATCCCCTCGTGGCCCATCGAGATGCCGTCGGACACCGAGATGGTGCCGAACTCGAGGGGGTAGCCGCCGGCGGCGTGCACCCCGTTCTTGGCCGCCTTGGCCAGCCGGTCGAGCGAGAGGTTGCACGGCGTGATCTCGTTCCAGGAGCTCGCCACCCCGATCTGCGGCTTGGCGAAGTCCTCGTCGCCCATGCCGACGGCGCGCAGCATGCCCCGCGCGGCCGTGGCCTCGAGGCCGTCGGTCACCTGCCTGCTGCGCGGCTTGAGGTCGATGCCCGTGCCGGTGCCTGCTGAGGAAGGCTCGCTCGTCATCCCCGGAGTCTAGGACGCCTGCCGACGGCCGCCCGGTGAGCGGTCCCCGCGCAGGTCACGCGCCCTCGCGCCCCTGCCACGTGCACACGCAGGCCTCGTTGCCCTCGGCGTCGGCGAGCACCCAGAAGGCGGGTGCCCGGCGGTCGCTGACCAGCCGCCCGCCCGCAGCCAGTGCGGCCTCGACCCGCGCGACTGCCACGTCGTGCGGCACCGACACGTCCAGGTGGACCCGGTTGCGCTGCGGCCGCGGGGCATCCATCTGCTGGAACCACACCGCCGGCCCGATCCCGGCCGGGTCGACGAGCGCGGGCGACGCGTCCGGGGCCTCGGGCCGCTCGTCGACGTAGCCCAGCACCGCCCGCCAGAACGGCTGCACGGCCGCGATGTCGAGCGCGTCGACGGCGATCTCCAGCGCCTGCCCTGCGACCGCCCGGCCGGCGTCGGTGCGCCCCGCGTCCGTCCGGACCGCGTCGACCCCCAGCGCATCGGCGATCTCGCTGATGCCGGCGGCCAGGGCGACGTCCCGCTCCGTCAGCCCGCCGGCGTCGTGGCTGACGACCGCCACGTGCACGAGCGTGTACCGCAGGTCGACGTCGGGGTGGTGGCCGTGGCGGTCCGCCAGCTCGGCGACGCGCGCGACGAGGGCGGCGCCCCGCTCGAAAGTGCCGGTCGCGAAGGTCGCGTGCAGCCGGCCGAGGACCACCCGCCAGTGGCGCGGGTCGACGGACGACGTGACGACGGCCGGGCGCAGCAGGTTCATCGGGCCACTGTCACACCGCCGGGCCGCACGCGCGATCCCGTCGTTAGTAAAACGTTATCGACAACGATTGACGAACCTGCGAGGACGCTGCAACACTCGAGCCGCAGCACCCCCCTTCCACGATGACGAGGAGATCCCCGATGAAGAGGACACCCCTGAAGGCCATGGCGGTGGGCGCGTCCATCGCCCTGCTCGCCGCCTGCGGCTCGACCGCAGACGCAGAGCCCGAGGCCACGGAGGGCGGTGACGTGACCGTCACCTGGTGGCACAACTCGAACACCGGTGACGGCAAGGACTACTACGACACCGTCGCCGCCGACTTCGAGGCCGCCAACCCCGGCGTGACCGTCGAGGTCAACGCCATGCAGCACGAGGACATGGTCACCAAGCTCGAGGCCGCGTTCCAGAGCGGCGACACCCCGGACATCTACATGGAGCGCGGGGGCGGCGAGCTCGCCGACCACGTGGCGGCCGGCATCACCATGGACATCTCCGAGGCCGCGGCCGACACCATCGAGGCCATCGGCGGCTCCGTCGCCGGCTGGCAGGTGGATGGCAAGACCTACAGCCTGCCGTTCTCCGTCGGCGTCGTCGGGTTCTGGTACAACAAGGCGCTCTTCGAGCAGGCCGGGATCACCGAGACGCCGACCACGTGGGACGAGTACTACGACGTGCTCGACCAGCTCAAGGCCGCCGGGATCGAGCCGATCTCGGTCGGCGCCGGTGACAAGTGGCCCGCCGCGCACTACTGGTACTACTTCGCGCTGCGTCAGTGCTCGCAGGACGTCCTCAGCGAGGCCGTGACCTCGCTCGACTTCTCCGACGAGTGCTTCGTGCGCGCCGGCGAGTCCCTCGAGGAGCTCATCGCTGCCGAGCCCTTCAACGCAGGGTTCCTCGCCACCCCGGCCCAGACCGGCCCCACCAGCGCGTCCGGGCTCCTGGCGACCGGCAAGGTCGCCATCCAGCTCATGGGTCACTGGGAGCCCGGCGTGATGCAGGGACTCACCGAGGACGGCACCGGCCTGGGTGAGAACACCGGCTGGTTCGCGTTCCCGGCCGTCGACGGCGGCGAGGGCGAGCAGACCGCCGCGCTGGGCGGCGGCGACGCGTGGGCCGTGTCCGAGGGTGCGCCCGACGCCGCGGTCGACTTCGCCGAGTACCTGCTGTCCGACGAGGTCCAGAAGGGCTTCGCCGAGCTCGACATGGGCCTGCCGACCAACCCGAGCGCGTCGCAGTACGTCTCGGACCCGGCACTCGCCGCGCTCCTCGAGGTCCGCGACGCCGCGCCGTACGTCCAGCTCTACTTCGACACGGCGTTCGGCGCCTCCGTCGGCGGGGCGATGAACGACGCGATCGCCCTGATGTTCGCCGGCCAGGCCACCCCGCAGGACATCGTCGACGCCACCCAGGCGGCGGCTGACGCGGAGGGGTGAGCGACGTGGCAGACGACGCGACCGCCCCCGTGGGCACCACCGCCTCGCCTGCGACGTCCTCCACGCTGGTCCCGGCTGCCGGTCGCGCTTCGGCGCGACCGGTGGCCGGGGCCGCCGGCGGACGCCGCGGAACGGGCTCCTCCCTCCGCATGCGCCTGGAGATCGCCTTCTTCGTGGCGCCCGCCCTGATCGTCTTCATGTTCTTCGTCGTGTGGCCCATCGTGAAGGCCGTCCAGTTCTCGGCCTACCGGTGGAAGGGCTACGGCCCCCTGATCGACTTCGTCGGCCTGCAGAACTACGTCGCGGTGCTGGGGAACGAGGTCTTCACCGACGCGCTGCGTCACAACCTCATCATCGTGGTGGCATCGGTCGCCATCCAGCTCCCCCTGGGGCTCGGCATCGCCCTGCTGCTCAACCGCAAGATGTGGGGCCAGGGCGTGCTCCGCACCATCATCTTCGTGCCGTACGTCCTCGCCGAGGTCATCGCGGGTGTCGTGTGGTTCCAGCTCCTGCAGCCCCGCTACGGGGTCATCGACACCCTGCTCGCCTCGGTCGGGCTGAGCGGGCCGGAGCAGGGCTGGCTCGGCACACCCGAGTACGCCCTCGCCACCGTCGTGGTGGTGCTCACCTGGAAGTACCTCGGACTCGCGGTCATCCTGTTCCTCGCCGGGCTCCAGGGCGTGCCGGAGGAGCTCTACGAGGCCGCCGCGATCGACGGTGCCACGTGGTGGCAGGTGCAGACCCGGATCACCATCCCGCTGCTCGGGCCCACCCTGCGGACCTGGACGTTCCTGTCCATGATCGGCTCGCTCCAGCTGTTCGACATGGTCTGGATCCTCACGGGCGGCGGTCCGGCCAACGCCACCACCACCATGGCGACCTTCCTCATCACCGAGGGGACCAAGCGGTCGAACTACGGGATCGCCTCGGCCGCATCGGTCGTCCTGTTCGTCGTCGCCCTCGTCATGGCCCTGCTGTACCAGCGCTTCGTCCTGCGCCGTGACCACCAGGACCCCGCTCCCCGGAAGAAGGCCGCGCGATGAGCACCGACACCCTCACCCCCCGGTCCGCAGCCCCGAGGTCTCGGCGGCGGCGCGCGACGTCCCTGTCCGGCGGCAACCCGCTCGTCTACGCCATCGCCCTCGTCGTCGTCGCGATGACCCTCGGCCCGGTGCTCTACGGCGTGCTCAGCG
>NZ_DAORSQ010000120.1:0-6862 GCF_035443605.1 Actinotalea sp.
AGGTGCCGCTGGACCCGGCCAGGGTCGCCAAGGACGTCGCCGAGGTGGTGGCGCACGCGTGCGACGAGCTCGCCACGCCCCTGCCGCGCGTGTCCATCGAACCCGGGCGCGCCGTCGTCGGCCCCACGACCGTGACGCTCTACACCGTCGGGACCGTCAAGCCCGTCCCCCTGGACGGGGGCGTGGTGCGCACCTACGTCTCGGTGGACGGCGGGATGAGCGACAACCTGCGCCCGGCCCTCTACGGCGCGCGCTACACCGCCGCCGTGGTCTCGCGCGCGTCGAACGCGGCACCGGTGCTGGCCCGGGTGGTGGGCAAGCACTGCGAGAGCGGGGACGTCGTGGTGCACGACGTCGACCTGCCGGGCGACATCCGCGCGGGGGATCTGCTCGCCGTCCCCGCGACGGGCGCCTACGGCCGATCGATGGCCTCCAACTACAACCTCGTGCCCCGCCCGCCCGTGGTCGCGGTGCGCGACGGCGGGACCCGGGTGCTGGTGCGCCGCGAGACCGAGGACGACCTGCTCGGCCTCGACCAGGGCTGAGTGCGGCCGCCGACGGCGGCCGGGGCACGACGAGCGAGGGAGAGCCGTGACGAGCGAGGCACCCGGCGAGCTGACGACGGCCGACCCGGGCGGCGGCGCGCTGCCGGCCGACGTGCACGAGCTCTGGGCGCCGGCGCCCGGCTACCTCAACGCCGCGAGCATGGGACTGCCCCCGCGCGGCGTCGTGGCGGCGATGGCCGAGGACCTGGCCGGCTGGCAGGCGGGGACGGTCGGGCCCGGCGGGTACGACGGCGCCGTGCGGCGCTCGCGGGAGGCCTTCGCCCGGCTGGTGTGCGTCGGGCCGGACCGCGTGGCCGTCGGCCCCCAGGTGTCCGTGCTCGTGGGGACGGTCGCGGCGAGCCTGCCCGACGGCGCCCGCGTCGTCGTCCCGCACGGCGAGTTCACCTCGATGGTCTTCCCCTTCCTCGTGCACGCGGACCGCGGGGTGACGGTCGAGCACGTGCCGCTCGAGGCTCTCGCCGACGCGGTGCGGCCCGGTGTCGACGTCGTCGCGTTCTCCGTGGTGCAGTCGGCCGACGGTCGGCTGGTCGACGTCGACGCGGTGCTCGCCGCGGCGCGCGAGGTCGGGGCCCTCACGGTCGCGGACCTCACGCAGGCCGCCGGCTGGCTGCCGGTCGACGCCGGCCGGTTCGACGTCACCGTCACCGGCGCCTACAAGTGGCTGTGCGCGCCGCGCGGCTCGGCCTTCCTCACCGTGGGTCGGGAGGCCCAGGAGCGGGTGCGCCCGATCCTGGCCGGCTGGTACGCGGGGGAGCGGGTGTGGGACGCGGTCTACGGCCCGGGCATGGCGCTCGCGGCCGACGCGCGGCGGTTCGACGTGTCGCCCGCGTGGCCGGTCTGGGTCGGCACGGCACCGGCGGTCGAGCTCTTCGCCGACCTCCTGCGCGGCGACCCGGCGGTGGCGGCGGCGGTGCGCGGGTACGGGGGAGCGCTCGCCGACCGGGTGCGGGTCGCGCTCGACCTCGTCCCGACGGGCCTGCCGATCCTGACGCTGCCGGACCCCGACGGATCGCGCCAGGCCGCCCTCGAGGCGGCGGGCTGCCGGGTCGCGGCGCGCGCCGGTGGCGTGCGACTGGCCTTCCACCTGTGGAACGACGAGGACGACGTCGGGCGCGTGCTCGAGGCCTGCGCTCGGCGCACCTCCGCCGCCCACGGCTCGGCTCCCGGCTGACCGGATCGGCGTCGCCCGCCGCCGGCGTGGAGGATCCGACACGAAACGCCTTCCCGAGGTTCCACCGAGCGTGGATCGACGGCGCGCGGACGGACGGCCCGACGCCGTCCCGCTCACCCGTATCCTGGGCCCGCCCGACAGACGACGAGAGGTGGACCCGGTGGCTGGCCCCGACCGCGCGGTGCGCGTGGCAGTGCTCGGATGCGGTGTCGTCGGCACCGAGGTGGTCCGGCTGCTCACCCGCCAGTCCGCCGACCTGGCCGCGCGCGTGGGCGCGCCGCTCGAGCTGGTCGGGGTGGCCGTGCGCGACCTCGCGACGCCGCGCGACGCCGTGGTGGACCCGGACCTGCTCACCACGGACGCCGAGGCACTGGTCGACCGTGCCGACGTCGTCGTGGAGGTCATGGGCGGGATCGAGCCGGCCCGCGCCCTGCTGCTCCGCGCGATCGCCGGCGGGGCCGCCGTCGTGACGGCCAACAAGGCGCTGCTCGGCCAGGACGGCCCCACGCTCTACGCCGCGGCCGATGCCGCCGGGGTGGACCTGTACTTCGAGGCGGCCGTCGCCGGCGCCATCCCGCTGGTCCGGCCCGTGCGCGAGTCCCTCGCCGGGGACCGGATCACCCGCGTGCTGGGCATCGTCAACGGCACCACCAACTACGTCCTCGACCAGATGACGAGCGCCGGCCTCGAGCTCGACCAGGCGGTCGAGCAGGCCCAGGCGCTCGGCTACGCCGAGGCGGACCCGACGGCCGACGTCGAGGGCTTCGACGCGGCGGCCAAGGCCGCGATCCTGGCATCGCTCGCCTTCCACACCCGCGTGAGCGTCGACGACGTGCACCGCGAGGGCATCACGGCCGTCAGCGCGCAGGACGTCGAGGCGGCGCGCGAGACCGGCTACGTCATCAAGCTGCTCGCGATCGCCGAGCGCGTCACCGCGTCGCCGGACGGCGCCGCACCGGTCGACGGCGTCGTGGTCCGTGTGCACCCGGCGCTCGTCCCGGACACCCACCCGCTCGCCGGCGTGCGCGGCGCCTTCAACGCGGTGTTCGTCGAGGCCGAGGCCGCCGGTGAGCTGATGTTCTACGGCCGGGGCGCCGGCGGGCTGCCGACGGCGAGCGCGGTGCTGGGCGACGTCGTCACGGTGGCCCGCCACCGGGTGCAGGGCGGCAAGGGCCCCATCGAGTCCCGCTACGCCGACCTGCCGGTGCACCCCATCGGCCGGGCGACCACGCGCTACCAGATCCGCCTGCGCGTCGCCGACCGGCCCGGCGTGCTGGCGCAGGTCGCCCAGGCGTTCGCCGCGCACGACGTGTCGATCAAGGCCGTGCGCCAGTCCCCGCCCGTCGACGGGGGCGGGGCGACCGACCTGCTCGTGGTCACCCACCGCGCCGACGACGCCGCGCTGTCGGCGACCGTCGAGCGGCTGGCGGGCCTGGACGTGGTCGACGGTGTGCTGTCCGTGCTGCGAGTCGAAGGAGCCTGAGCGTGGCCCACCAGTGGCGTGGCGTGATCGCCGAGTACGCCGACCGTCTGCCCGAGCACGTGCGCACGCACGTCGTCACCCTCGGCGAGGGGGGCACCCCGCTGGTGCCCGCACCGGCGCTGTCGGACCTCACCGGCGCGCAGGTCTTCCTCAAGGTCGAGGGGATGAACCCCACCGGCTCGTTCAAGGACCGCGGGATGACGACCGCCATCTCGGCCGCAGCTGCGCGGGGAGCCAAGGTCGTCGTGTGCGCCTCGACGGGCAACACGTCGGCGTCCGCGGCCGCGTACGCGACGGCCGCCGGCATGGTCTGCGCCGTCCTGGTGCCCGACGGCAAGATCGCGATGGGCAAGCTGAGCCAGGCCGTCGCGCACGGCGCGCGCCTGCTCCAGGTGGACGGCAACTTCGACGACTGCCTCGTCGTGGCCCGCAAGCTCGCCGAGGCCTACCCCGTCGAGCTGGTCAACTCGGTCAACCCGGACCGGATCGAGGGCCAGAAGACGGGCGCGTTCGAGATCGTCGACGCGCTCGGTGACGCGCCGGACATCCACGTGCTGCCGGTGGGCAACGCGGGCAACATCACCGCGTACTGGAAGGGCTTCACCGAGTACGCGGCCACCGGGCCCGCGACGCGCCGCCCGGCGATGTGGGGCTTCCAGGCCGCCGGCGCCGCACCCATCGTGCTGGGTCACCCCGTGACCGAGCCCGAGACGATCGCCACCGCGATCCGGATCGGCAACCCGGCGTCCTGGTCCCAGGCCCTGGCGGCGCGCGACGAGTCCGGTGGCCTCATCGAGGCCGTCACCGACGAGCAGATCCTCGCGGCGCACCGGTTCCTGTCCGCCCGCGTGGGCGTGTTCGTCGAGCCCGGCTCGGCGGCCGGCGTCGCCGGGCTGCTCCTGCTCGCCGAGCAGGGGCGCGTGCCCGCCGGGGCCCGGATCACCGTCACGGTGACCGGGCACGGGCTCAAGGACCCCCAGTGGGCCCTGCGCACCCCGGACGGCAGCGAGGTGCGCCCGCAGCGCGTCACGCCGGACGTCGTCTCGGTGGCCGACGCCCTCGAGCTGGACCCGGAGGGTCGGGCATGAGGCTCGGCGCCGACCACGTCCGGGTGCGCGTCCCGGCGACCAGCGCCAACCTCGGCCCGGGCTTCGACGCGATGGGCCTGGCCCTGGCGCACTTCGACGAGGTCGAGGTGCGCGCCCTGGGCAGCGCGGACGTGCACGTCGAGGTGACCGGCGAGGGTGCCGGCGAGCTCCCCACGGGCGAGGACCACCTCATCGTGCGCGCCATCCGCGCCGCGCTCGACGAGGTCGGCGCGCCCCAGGTGGGCCTGCACCTCGTGTGCCACAACACCATCCCGCACGGCCGCGGGATGGGCTCGTCCGCCGCCGCGGTGGTCGCCGGGATCCTCGCCGTGCGGATGCTCATCGGCGAGCCGGAGGCGTTGCACAACACCGCGGCCTTCAAGATCGCCTCGGCGTTCGAGGGGCACCCCGACAACGCCGCGCCGGCCATCCTCGGTGGCGCGACGATCTCCTGGACGTCACCGGACGGGCCGCACGCGACGCAGCTGCCGCTGCACCCCGACATCGAGCCCGTCGTCCTCGTCCCGGCAGAGCGCTGCGCCACCAAGACGGCGCGCGGGGTGCTGCCGGCCCAGGTGCCGCACGCCGACGCCGCGTTCACGGCCGGCCGGGCGGCCCTGCTGGTCCAGGCCCTGAGCCACCGCCCGGAGCTGCTCTTCGAGGCGACGGAGGAGCGGCTGCACCAGGCGTACCGCTCGGCCGTCATGCCCGCGACGTGGGAGCTGGTCTGCGACCTGCGCGCCGCCGGTCAGGCCGCCGTCATCTCCGGTGCCGGGCCGTCGGTGCTCGTGCTGGAGCGCGCGTCCGACGGCGACGCCGGGGCTCGCGCGCGCGCCGAGGTGCTCGCGGGGCGCAGCGGCTGGCAGGTCCTCATGCCGGGCTTCGCCGACGGCGCGCTGGCCGAGCGGCTCTGAGGCCCCGCGGGGTGGCGTCGCGCCAGCGTGGCGGTCGCGTCACGGGCCGTTCCCCGGGTGGTAGCGTGACGTCATCCCCCCGGACCCCGAGCGGATGACGCGCACTCGCTGCGCGGCTGACGTGGGCCGGAGGGGACCACGCCACCACAGGTCTCGCCATCCGGCGAACGACCGCACGTGACGTGACCATCCGGGCATGGCCCGGACCACCACGCGGCCGCGCCTTCCGATGCGCCAGCCGCCGACGAGGGGGAAGGATCCTTCGTGTCAGACACCATCGAGGCTGTCTCCGCTGCACCGGGTGCGGCCGACAGCACCAGCCGGAGCGGCGCGCTGTCGACGCTGCGGCTGCCAGAGCTCCAGGCGCTCGCCGCCGAGCTCGGCGTCCCGCGCACGTCCGCCATGCGCAAGGGCGACCTGGTCACCGCGATCCGTGAGGTCCGTGCCGGCGGCTCGCGCACCCGTGCCACGGCCCCGGCCACCGCGCCGGACGCCGCAGCGGCCACCGCACCGGCCACCGCACCCGCCATCGCACCCGCCACCGAGCCGGCCGCACCGGTGCGGGCCGCAGCGCGCCGCACCGAGCGGGCAGAGCGCACGGAGACGCGCACCGACCGGTCCGAGACGCGCACCGACCGGTCCGAGACGCGCACCGATGCGCCATCCGACACCCACACCTCGGGCGGTGAGTCCGCGGACGAGCGCGCGGCGCGTGCGGCCGCAGCGGCCCGCTCCGTCACGGTCGAGGGCCGACGCTCGCGCCGGGCGGGCCGCGCCGAGGGCGCGCCGGTCGAGGGCCAGCAGCCCCCGGCCCGCGACCAGCAGGCCCAGCAGCGCGAGGGCCAGGCACCCGCCCGCGAGGTCCAGACCCGCCAGCAGGGTGACGGTCAGCAGGGGCGCGTGCAGGGCGACGGCCAGACCCGCCAGCAGGGCGACGGCCAGCAGCGCCAGCAGGGCCAGCAGGGTCAGGCCACCCAGAGCAACCCGCGTCTGCGTCAGGAGTTCGAGGACGACGAGCAGGGCGGTCGCCGCCGTCGGGGCCGCTACCGCGACCGCGACCGCAACAAGCGCCGTCCGGGCCGCCCTGGCCAGCCCGACATGACCGGCTACGACGACGTCGAGGTCAGCGACGACGACATCCTGCTCCCCGTCGCGGGGATCCTCGACATCAAGGACAACTACGCGTTCGTCCGGACCTCGGGCTACCTGCCCGGGGACAACGACGTGTACGTCTCCACCAACCAGGTCAAGAAGTACGGCATGCGCAAGGGCGACGCCATCATCGGCGCCGTCCGCCAGCCGCGCGAGGGCGACCCGCTGCCCCAGGGCCGCAACTCCAAGGTCAACGCCCTGGTGCGTCTGGACTCCATCAACGGGATGACGCCGGAGCAGGCGCGCGGCCGCGCCGACTTCGGCAAGCTCACCCCGCTGTACCCGCAGGAGCGCCTGCGCCTGGAGACCCTGCCGAACATCCTCACCACCCGGGTCATCGACCTCGTGGCGCCCATCGGCAAGGGCCAGCGCGGCCTCATCGTCTCCCCGCCCAAGGCGGGCAAGACCCTCGTGCTGCAGGCGATCGCCAACGCGATCACCACCAACAACCCCGAGGTCCACCTCATGGTCGTGCTCGTCGACGAGCG
>NZ_DAORSQ010000121.1:0-6455 GCF_035443605.1 Actinotalea sp.
CCAGATTGTCGACGAGTCTACTGTGAACTTCCGAATGTGGCAGAATGGGGCAGCGGCTAGGAACGTCAACATCGTTGACCCTACCGCCGCTTCGGATAGTTCATTTGCCCAGGTGTGGAGCTGGGGTGTCTTCAACAGTTGCATGAGTTCCGCAGGATTCTCGATGTGGCTGCTCGGGGCAATCGGTCTCGCGTGTGCTGCCATCTGCATTGGAACAGCTGGTCTCGGTTGCTATGCCTGCTTGGCATTCGCCGCGGGCGGATACAGCGGCGTTCTTCTGACCTGCTACAACCGGGCACGACGGGCGTAGTCCGGTTCCTCGCGGACCGGAATCTGGGCCTGGCCGGCTCGACCTGACTCATGCGAGCCTAGGTCGTCGACCGTGAGTGGCACGAGTCGGGTCAGCCGCCGGAGACGCTGAGCTCGGCGGCGTCGAGCTCGCGCCGGAAGGCCTCGGACAGGTCGCGGGAGTCGAGCCAGCCGTCCGGGAGCGACGGCCGCTTCGGGGTTCCGGCGCGGCCGCGCTGCCCCTCGGCCCCCGCGCCGGGGTACGGCTGGTCGAGGTCCAGCTGACCCAGCAGCTCGTCCAGCCGCGCCCGGGTGGCGATGAGGCCCAGCGCCGCGCGCAGCTCACCGCCGACGACGTAGCCCTTGAGATACCACGCCATGTGCTTGCGCATCTCCCGGATGCCGCGCACCTCGCCGAACTCGGTCACCATGTGGTCGGCGTGCCGGCCGATCACCTCGGCGACCTCGCGCAGCCCCGGCCGCACGCGCGCGGCCGAGCCGTGGAAGGCCGCCGCCAGGTCGGCGAAGAGCCAGGGCCGCCCCTGGCAGCCGCGCCCGACGACGACGCCGTCGCAGCCGGTCTGCGCGACCATCGCCAGCGCGTCCTCCGCGGACCAGATGTCGCCGTTGCCCAGCACGGGGATCCGCGTGACCGTCTCCTTGAGCCGCGCGATCGCCGACCAGTCCGCCGTGCCCGAGTAGTACTCCGCAGCGCTGCGGGCGTGCAACGCCACCGCAGCGACCCCGGCATCCTGCGCGACGAGACCCGCCTCGAGGTAGGTGAGGTGGTCCGCGTCGATCCCTGTGCGCATCTTCACCGTCACCGGCACGCCGTGCGGCGCCGCGGCGTCGACGGCCGCCCGCACGATCGCGGCGAAGAGGTCCCGCTTCCAGGGCAGCGCCGCGCCACCCCCCTTGCGCGTCACCTTGGGCACCGGGCAGCCGAAGTTGAGGTCGACGTGGTCGGCGAGGTCCTCGGACGCGAGGATCCGCACGGCGGCGCCCACCGTGGCCGGGTCGACGCCGTAGACCTGCACGGATCGCGGCCGCTCGTCGTCGTCGTGCCGGATGATCCGCAGCGACTCCGGGGTCCGCTCCACCAGGGCGCGCGAGGTGACCATCTCTGCGACGTACAGCCCCGCGCCGTGCTCACGGCACAGGCGCCGGAAGGGGCGGTTGGTGATCCCCGCCATCGGGGCCAGCACCACGGGCGTCTCGACGGTGAGCGGGCCGATCCGCAACGGGGGCAGCACGGCGGCGGGGCCGGTGCCGGGCGTCGGGGTCACCGGACGATCCTGCCATCCCCCGCGACGTGCGCGATGATCGGGGCGTGACCCGACTCGACCGCACCACGGCCGTGCTCGCCGCGATCCTCGTGCCCATCGCGCTGGCGACCGTCGTGGGCCTCGTCGCGCTGTGGCCGTCGGGCCAGACGCACGAGACCGGGATCGTCGAGGTCGACGCCGAGCACCCCACGGCGCGCGTGCTCAGCGCGACGAGCGAGTCCTGCGGCGGGGAGAACGAGGACCGCCTGCCCGACGGCTCCATCCCCGAGTCCGTGCCGTGCACCACGCTGCGCGCCGAGGTGACCTCGGGCGACGCCGCGGGCCAGGTGGTCGAGGTCTGGGCGCCCGCCACCGTGCGGGCCACCGACCTCCCGCCGGGCACGGCCGTCGTGCTCGTGCGCTACCTCGCGACGGACGTCGAGCCCGAGGTCTGGGCCTGGTACGACTTCTCGCGGAGCCTGCCGCTCGGGGTCCTCGCGCTCGCGTTCGCCGGCGTCGTCGTCGCCGTCGCCGGGATGCGCGGGGTGCGCGCGCTCGTCGGGCTCGTGCTGGCCTTCGTCGTCATCGCGACGTTCCTGCTGCCCGCGCTGCTCGACGGTCGCGACGCCCTGCTCACCGGGCTCGTCGCGAGCTCGGCGATCATGTTCGTGGTGCTCTACCTCGCGCACGGGTTCTCCCGCCGCACGACGACGGCCCTGCTGGGCACCATGGCAGGGCTCGGGGTCACGGCGGCGCTCGGCGTGGTGGCGGCCCGGGCCGCGCACCTCACGGGGATCTCGACCGAGGAGAGCTACCGCCTGGCGATGCTCACCGGCCAGCTGGACGGGACAGCGCTGCGCGGGCTGTTCCTCGCCGGCGTCGTGCTCGCGGGGCTCGGCGTGCTCAACGACGTGACGATCACGCAGGCCTCGGCGGTGTGGGAGCTGCGCGCGTCGGACCCCGACGCCCCGCGCGGCGCGCTCTTCTCCCGCGGGATGCGGATCGGGCGGGACCACATCGCCTCGACGGTCTACACCATCGCCTTCGCGTACGCCGGGGCGTCGCTGCCCATCCTGCTGCTGCTCCAGGTGTACCGGCTGCCGCTGCTGCAGACCATCAGCAGCGGGGAGTTCGCCGAGGAGATCGCCCGCACCCTGGTCGGCTCGATCGGCCTGGTCCTGGCCATCCCGTTGACCACCGCGATCGCGGCGGCGGTGGTGACGGCCGAGCCGGCCGGACGACGACGGCACGCGGCCGTGGAGCCCGGGCACGGGCACCTGCACGGGCACGCGCACGGCCCGTCGGCCGGCGCCGGCCGCCCGGCGGACGATCAGGCCCCGTCGACCTGACCAGCTGTGACCTGACCAGCTGTGACCTGACCAACTGTGACCTCACCCGCGGGACCTCCCGCGGACCGGCCCCGGCTGGTCATGGCCAGCAGCGCGCCCAGCGCGGCGAGGACCAGCAGCGTCACGGCGGTCACCGGCGGGGTCCGACCGGGGAGCACCAGCACCGCGAGCGCGAGCGCGGCGACGCCCACGCCCACGGGCCGGCCCCACACCCCGCGGCTCGCGCGCAGCCGGGCGGCGACCCCGCGGATCGTCCGCGCGGCCCGGCCCGGCGCCCAGGCGATCCAGCCGACGACGGCGACCGCCACCCCGACGAGGACGACCAGCCGCGCGACGACGAGCAGCCGGGCCGCGAGGTGCTCGAAGACCGCCGCAGCGGCCGCCGAGCGCACTGCGTCCTGCCCCACCTGGTCGAGGTACGCGCCCCGCCCCACGGCGATCGCCGTGAGCAGCACGGCACCCCCGAGCACCAGTCCGACGGCCACCGGCAGCCAGGCCCGCCGCCCCCGCAGGGCCACGAGCGCCCCGACGGCCGCGGCGAGGAGCCACGGCAGCCATGTCGCAGCCGTGTCCAGCAGCCGCACGGCCCCGTGCACCCGCTCGAACGTCGCCGCGTCGACCAGCACGATCTGCGCGCCGGGGATGCGGTCGTTCGCGACGGGCACCCCCCGGTCGGCGAGGCGGTCGGCGACGGCGCCGGACACCCCGCTGAGGTCGACGACCAGACCACCCGATGCCGGTACCAGCGCCGAGTCCCCACGGAGCACCCGGACCATCTGGGCGTGCGTCACCCGGTTCGCCGTGACCCAGACGTCCGCCGCGACGTCCGACTCGATGACGCGCAGGGCCTGCCGCTCGACGAGCGTCTCCACCTGGGTCACCAGGCCGGCGGCCAGCGGCCGCAGGATGTCGGGCAGACCATCGCCGACGAGCGCGTCGAGCGGGATCGCGTCCACCACGGCGGTGGCCGCCATCGAGGCGAGGGCCTCCTGGACGGCGGGCTCGTCGATCACCGGCCCGATGGTCGACAGGTAGACGTCCGTGTCGAGCAGCTGGCCGCGGGCCCACACCGCGGCGGCCGTGACGGGGACCAGGAGGACCAGGAGTGCGCACACCGACCAGGCCGCGACGGCGCGCCACCGGCGCGACGAGGTCCCTGGAGGCCGGAGGGACCCGGCGCCGCCGGCGTCGGTCGGGCTGTCGGCGACGGGAGGCTGGGTGGCTGGCACGGGCCCAGCATGGCCCAGACCGGTCCGGCGCACCACGGTGCGCGCCGCGGGGCGGGTCACCGAGGGGGCCCTTGCCCTGGCGCGCCGCCTGGCGCAAGACTCCTCGTCATGGCCACCACTGGTTCGAGCACGTCGTCCGTCATCAGCCCGCGCCGCATCCTGGCCGCCGTCATCGTCGTGCTGGTGGTGGCCTTCGTCCTGCAGAACCGCGAGCCGGCCAACGTCCAGCTGTTCGGCATCATCGTGAGCATGCCGTTGTGGCTGGTCCTGACCGTGATGACCGCGCTCGGCGCCGCCATCGGCTTCCTCCTGGCGCGGCGGCGCTGAGCCTCCCCGGTCCGGGCCGCGCGGTCAGGCCCCGATGAGCCGCGCCGCGAGGTAGGCGCTCACCTGGTCGAGCGCCACGCGCTCCTGCGCCATGGTGTCGCGCGAGCGGATCGTCACGGCCTGGTCCGTCGTGGAGTCGAAGTCGACGGTGAGGCAGAACGGGGTGCCGATCTCGTCCTGACGGCGGTACCGGCGACCGATCGCCCCCGCGTCGTCGAAGTCGACGTTCCAGCTCTTGCGCAGCTCTGCCGCGAGGTCCCGCGCCACCGGCGAGAGGTCCTCGTGCCGCGACAGCGGCAGCACGGCGGCCTTGACCGGCGCGAGGCGCGGGTCGAGGCGCAGCACCGTGCGGGTGTCCACCCCACCCTTGGCGTTGGGCGCCTCGTCCTCGGCGTAGGCCTCGACGAGGAACGCCATGAGCGAGCGGGTCAGGCCGGCGGCCGGCTCGATGACGTACGGGATCCAGCGCTCGTTCTTCGTCTGGTCGAAGTAGCTGAGGTCCGTCCCGGAGTGCTCACCGTGCGTGCGCAGGTCGAAGTTCGTGCGGTTGGCGACGCCCTCGAGCTCGCCCCACTCGCTGCCCTGGAAGCCGAACCGGTACTCGATGTCGACGGTGCGCGTCGAGTAGTGGGACAGCTTCTCCTGCGGGTGCTCGTAGAGCCGCAGGTTGTCGCGGGAGAGGCCCAGGTCGACGTACCAGTCGGTCCGCGCGTCGATCCAGTACTGGTGCCACTGCTCGTCGGTCCCGGGCTCGACGAAGAACTCCATCTCCATCTGCTCGAACTCGCGCGTGCGGAAGATGAAGTTGCCCGGCGTGATCTCGTTGCGGAACGACTTGCCGATCTGGCCGATGCCGAACGGCGGCTTCTTGCGGGAGGTCGTCATGACGTTGGCGAAGTTGACGAAGATGCCCTGGGCGGTCTCGGGGCGCAGGTAGTGCAGGCCGGACTCGTCCTCGACGGGGCCGAGGTACGTCTTGAGCATCATGTTGAAGTCGCGCGGCTCGGTCCACCGGCCGCGCGTGCCGCAGTTCGGGCACGCGATGTCGGCCAGGCCGTTCTCGGCCGCGCGGCCCTTCTTCTCCTCGAACTCCTCGAGCATCTGGTCCTCGCGGAACCGCTTGTGGCACGACAGGCACTCGGTCAGCGGGTCGGTGAACACCCCGACGTGGCCCGAGGCGACCCAGACCTGGCGCGGCAGGATGACCGAGGAGTCGAGCCCGACGATGTCGTCGCGGCTGGTGACCATGGTGCGCCACCACTGGCGCTTGATGTTCTCCTTGAGCTCGACCCCCAGCGGGCCGTAGTCCCACGCCGACCGCGTCCCGCCGTAGATCTCACCGGACGGGAAGACGAACCCCCGCCGCTTGGCGAGGTTGATGACGGCGTCGAGACGGCTCACGGCCACGGGGCGCTCCAGTGCTCAGCGGGTGTCCGCACGTGGCTCGCGCGGAGGGGTGCGCCGGGTCCCCCCGGTGCGGCTCCAGGCTACCGGTGCGCGCAGCCACCGTTCCCACCACGGTCCGCCACCGCGTCGGCCCGCGCGCCGGCGAGACCCCCACGGCAGCCCGACTTGACAATCGTTCTCACCACTAATGAGAATCGTCCTCATGCCCACCCCACGCGCCCTGACCACCGGTGCCCTCGGCGTCGCCACGCTGCTGCTCGCGGCCGGCTGCACCGGCGGGGCAGGGGGGGCAGGCGGGGCCGAGGACGACCGCCTCGCGGTGCTGGCATCGTTCTACCCGCTGCAGTACGTCGTCGAGCACGTGGGCGGCGACCTCGTCGCGGTCTCGTCCCTCACCCCGCCGGGCGCCGAGCCGCACGACGTCGAGCTCTCGCCGAGCCAGGTCCGCGCCGTCGGCGAGGCCGATGTCGTGGTCTACCTCTCGGGCTTCCAGGCCGCCGTCGACGACGCGGTCGCCGCGCGCACCCCCGAGCACCTGGTGGACGCCGCCCGGACGACCGCCGTCGCCGAGCACCTGGGCGAGGCGGACG
>NZ_DAORSQ010000122.1:0-6455 GCF_035443605.1 Actinotalea sp.
GGAGCGTTCGGTGCCTGTGTGGAGGGTTGCGCCTCGGGTGCGGAGCGTTCGGTGCTCGTGTGGAGCGCTCACGCTCGACACGCCCGCGTGTCGGGTGCGGAACGCTCCGCAGTGCGTGCGGGTGGTGCTGGTGCGGGTGCGGAACGCTCCGCGGTGCGTGAGTGCGTGCGTGCGGGTGGTGCGGGTGCGGTCGGTGGAGCGCCTCCGGGGTGCGACGCGCGCCCGACGGCGGCACACTGCGGGCATGGGTGACGGGCGAGCGCCGAACAAGACGGTCCCGACCGACAGGTCGGTCGCGGAGTTCCTCGACGCCGTGCCGGACGAGCGTCGGCGCGCCGAGGCGTGGACCGTGCTCGAGCTCGTGCGTCAGGTGACGGGCCTCGAGCCGGCGATGTGGGGTCCGTCGATCGTCGGTTTCGGCACGTACCACTACCGCTACCCGACCGGCCGCGAGGGGGACATGCCGCTCGCCGGCTTCTCGCCGCGCAAGGCCGCGATGACGGTGTACCTCACCGACGGCGTCGAGGCCCACGCCGACGCCCTGGCGCGGCTGGGTCCGCACAAGGTCGGCAAGGGGTGCCTCTACCTCGCGCACCTGGACCGGGTCGACCTCGGCGTGCTCGAGGACATGGTCCGCCAGTCCTACCGGAGCCTGACGGAGCACTCGATCATGTACCACCAGGCCGAGCGGGGCTCGGGCCAGCGCTCGACGTAGGGGCTCACCCCGCGGCGAGCACCAGGGCCGCGAAGGAGGCCAGCCCGATCCGCGCGGCCGGCACGAGCGACGGCAGCGTCGCAGCGCCCTGGTCCGCGAGGACCGCGGGCGTCGGAGCGCGCTGCCCGTCCAGCTCAGCGGTCATCACGGGCTGGGCGAGCCAGGTCGCGAGGAGGGGCGGGTCGACCTCCAGGTGGAACTGCAGCCCGAGCGCGCTGCCGGCGCGGAACGCCTGCACGGGGGTGAGGTGTGACGACGCGAGCAGCGTGGCACCCGACGGCAGGTCGGCGGCGTCGCCGTGCCAGTGCAGCACCGTCGGCCGTCCTCCCAGCGGTGCGAGCACCGGGTCCTCGCCCCGCACGTCGACCGGGGCGAAGCCGATCTCGGACGCGCGGCCGGGGTGGACCGCGGCACCCAGCGCCCGCGCGAGCAGCTGCATGCCCAGGCAGACCCCGAGCACCGGGACGCCGGCGTCGACCGCCTCGGCGAGCAGGCGCCGCTCGACGGCGAGGCCGGGGTGGCGGACGTCGTCGTCGGCGTTCATCGGGCCTCCCATGACCACCAGGCCGGCGAGGTCGCGCGCCGGGGGGAGGTCGCACGACGGCCGGTCGACGACGGTCCGGGCGACCAGCGGCACGCCGGCCGTGGCGAGGGCGTCGCCGATGAGCCCCGGCCGCTCCCACGGGACGTGCTGGAGCACCAGGACGGGCCGCGGCTCAGCCATCCGAGGGTTCCGGACCCGCACCCGGCCGCTCGTCGAGCAGGGGTCCCGACGCCCCGGGAACGGATCCGTCCGCGAGCGTCAGCGCGCGGTCGCGGTCCCACGGCTCTGCCCAGCCCAGGGCGTCGAGCAACCGGTCGAGCACGAGCCCGGTGAAGCCCCAGACCAGGTGGTCGGCGACGAGGAAGCCCGGGCTGCGGTGCACGGTGGTGCCGTGCGTGGTCGTCACGGTCCCGCGCAGGGCGGGGTCCACGAGGTCGGCCACCGGCGCACGGAAGACCGTGGCGGACTCGGCGCGGTCGACGACACCCACCGCTGACGGGGTGGTCCACCAGCCGAGCACCGGGGTCACGGAGTGCCGGCTCACGGGGACGGCGATGGGCTCGAGCGTGCCGAGCACCTCGACGCCGGTGGGGTCCAGGCCGGTCTCCTCGCGCGCCTCGCGCAGCGCCGCCGCGACGGGGCCGTCGTCGTCCGGGTCGAGCCGCCCGCCGGGGAACGCCACCTGCCCGGGGTGGTGCGCCAGGTCGGTGGCGCGACCCACGAGCAGCAGGTCGAGGTCGGCCGGGACCGCCCGCGAGGGATGCACCGCCGGGGCGTCGTCGAGCACGCCCAGCAGCACGAGCACGGCGGCGGGACGCAGCCCGCCGATGCGGGTCCACGCCCACGGTCCCCAGGGCACTCCCCGCGCCGCGAGGTCGGCGAGCTGGTCGCGGACCGTCGAGGCACCGTCCGTCGAGGCACCGTCCGACGGGGTGACGCTCGCCGGGTCCATCCCGTTCACCAGCCGTCGGGCAGCGGCCTGCCCTCGTCGTACCCCGCCGCCGACTGGATGCCGACCACGGCGAGGTCCGCCAGCTCGGCGAGGCTCGTGGCCCCCGCATAGGTGCACGCGCTGCGCAGGCCAGAGGTGATCTGGTCGAGCAGGTCCTCGACGCCCGGCCGCCCGCGGTCCAGGTACATCCGCGAGGACGAGATGCCCTCCTCGTACAGCGCCTTGCGCGCGCGCTCGAACGCCGTGCCGCCGCGGGTCCGCGCCGCGACCGCCCTCGCCGAGGCCATCCCGAAGCTCTCCTTGTACAGCCGGCCGTCACCGTCGGCGTGCAGGTCGCCGGGGCTCTCGTGCGTCCCGGCGAACCACGAGCCGATCATCACCTGGGACGCGCCCGCTGCCAGCGCGAGCGCGACGTCGCGCGGGTGGCGCACCCCGCCGTCCGCCCAGACGTGTGCGCCGAGCCGGGTCGCCTCGGCGGCGCACTCGAGCACGGCGGAGAACTGCGGGCGCCCGACGGCGGTCTGCATCCGGGTGGTGCACATCGCCCCCGGTCCCACACCCACCTTGACGATGTCGGCCCCGGCCTCGACGAGGTCCCGGGTGCCCTCGGCCGTGACGACGTTGCCGGCCACGACGGGCACCCGTGGGGACAGGCTGCGCACCGCGGCCAGGGCGTCGAGCATGCGGCGCTGGTGGCCGTGCGCCGTGTCGACCACGAGGACGTCGGCGCCCGCGTCGAGCAGGGCGGCGGCCTTGGCGCGCACGTCGCCGTTGATGCCCACCGCGGCACCCACGCGCAGGCGCCCTGATGCGTCCACGGCGGGGGTGTACACCGAGCTGCGCAGCGCACCGGTCCGCGTGATGACGCCGACGAGCACGCCGTCGTCTGTGACGACCGGCGTGAAGCGGCGCCGCGACGTGTGCAGCCGCTCGAACGCCGCCGCCAGGCCGTCCGGGCCGTCGAGCACCTCGAGGCCCACGACGGTCGGGTCCGGCGTCATCACCTCGGAGACCTGGGTGAACCGGTCGACGCCCTGGCAGTCCGCCTCGGCGACGACGCCGACGGGGCGACCGTCGCGGACGACCACCGCGGCCCCGTGCGACCGCTTGCCGATGAGGGTCATCGCGGTGTGCACGGTGTCCTCCGGCCCGACGACCACGGCGCTCTCCACGACGGTGTGCCGCTGCTTGACCGAGGCGATCACCTCCGCGACCACGTCGGCCGGGATGTCCTGGGGGAGCACGGCGAGTCCGCCGCGGCGCGCGACGGTCTCGGCCATCCGGCGCCCGGAGACCGCCGTCATGTTCGCCACGACGATCGGCACGGTGGTCCCGGTGCCGTCCGTGGTGGTGAGGTCGACGTCGAACCGCGAGGCGACCTCGGAGCGGGACGGGACGAGGAACACGTCGCCGTAGGTGAGGTCGGAGGTCGCCTGGTGGCCGGGGAGCAGGTGCATGGCCTCAG
Organism: Actinotalea sp.; assembly: GCF_035443605.1. Taxonomy (NCBI): domain Bacteria; kingdom Bacillati; phylum Actinomycetota; class Actinomycetes; order Micrococcales; family Cellulomonadaceae; genus Actinotalea; species Actinotalea sp. The sequence goes on from NZ_DAORSQ010000122.1 coordinate 3,677, forward strand.
CCTACGGAGCCCGGTCGACGCGGTGCCACGGCGGTCGTGCGGGGCACGTCGTACGATGGCCCGATGCCGCTGCTGCCTGGGATCGCCTCGCCCGCCGACGTGCGCGCGCTGCGTCCCGGCCAGGTGGACGAGCTCGCGCGGGAGATCCGCACGTTCCTCGTGCAGTCCGTCTCGCGCACGGGCGGTCACCTCGGTCCCAACCTCGGCGTGGTCGAGCTGACGCTCGCCCTGCACCGGGTCTTCGAGTCGCCGCGCGACACCCTCGTCTTCGACACCGGGCACCAGTCCTACGTGCACAAGCTGCTCACGGGCCGGGCGGACTTCTCCGGGCTGCGCCAGCGTGGCGGCCTCTCGGGCTACCCGAGCCGCGGCGAGTCCGAGCACGACGTCGTGGAGAACTCGCACGCCTCGACCGCGCTGTCGTGGGCGGACGGGATCGCCAAGGCCTACGCGCTCAAGGGCCGCGCCGACCGGCACGTCGTGGCCGTCATCGGCGACGGCGCCCTGACCGGTGGCATGGCATGGGAGGCGCTCAACAACATCGCCGCGGGCCACGACCGCCGCCTCGTCATCGTCGTCAACGACAACGGCCGGTCCTACGACCCGACGATCGGCGGCCTGGCACACCACCTCGACTCGTTGCGCACCGCGCGCGGGTACGAGGACGTGCTCGCCTGGGGCAAGCGCACGCTGCGGCGCTCCGGCCCGCCCGGCCGGTTCACGTACGACGCGCTGCACGGCCTGAAGAAGGGGATCAAGGACGTCCTGGCCCCGCAGGGCATGTTCGAGGACCTCGGGATCAAGTACATCGGCCCGGTCGACGGGCACGACGTCGCCGCGGTCGAGGCGGCGCTGCGTCGCGCGCGGGCCTTCGGCCGACCGGTGATCGTGCACGTCATCACCGAGAAGGGTCGCGGGTACAGCCCCGCGGAGCAGGACGTCGCGGACCGGTTCCACGCGGTCGGGCAGATCCACCCCGAGACCGGCCTTCCCGTCGCCCCCTCGCGCTTCGGCTGGACCTCGGTGTTCGCCGACGAGATGGTTGCCATCGGCAGGCGACGCCCGGACGTCGTGGCGATCACGGCGGCCATGCTCCAGCCCGTCGGCCTGGCGCCGTTCGCAGCCGAGTTCCCCTCGCGGGCCTTCGACGTCGGCATCGCCGAGCAGCATGCGGTCACCTCGGCCGCAGGGATGGCGTTCGCGGGGCTGCACCCCGTCGTCGCGGTGTACGCGACCTTCCTCAACAGGGCCTTCGACCAGGTGCTCATGGACGTCGCCCTGCACCGCGCCGGCGTGACGTTCGTGCTGGACCGTGCGGGGCTGACCGGGGACGACGGCGCGAGCCACAACGGCATGTGGGACATGGGCCTGCTGCGCCTGGTCCCGGGGCTGCGCCTCGCGGCCCCGCGCGACGAGGACACGCTGCGTGCCGCGCTGCGCGCAGCGATCGACATCGACGACGCCCCCAGCGTGGTGCGCTACCCCAAGGGTCCGCTGCCGCCGGCGCTCGCCGCGATCGACCAGGTCGACGGCGTCGACGTGCTCGCGCGGCACGATGCAGCCCCCGGTGGATCGTCGGGTGCGCCGTCCGTGCTCGTCGTGGGCATCGGCCCCATGGCCGGCACGGCGGTCGAGGTCGGCGGGCTGCTCGCGGCGGCAGGCCATGCCGTGACCGTCGTCGACCCACGGTGGGTGCTGCCGGTCCCGCCTGCTCTGGTCAAGCTCGCGGGCGCGCACCGGCACGTGGTGGTCGTCGAGGACGGCGTCGTCGAGGGCGGTGTTGGCGCGATGCTCGCCCAGCGGTGCACCGAGGCGGGGGGGCTCGCGACGGTGCACACCATCGGCATCCCGCTCGCGTTCCTCGACCACGCGACGCGGTCGCAGCTCGTCGAGCAGCTGCGCCTGCGCGCGGAGGATGTCGCCCACGACGTGCTCGACCGGCTCCGCTCGGTGCAGGATGGGTCTGACCCGTCCTGATGTGACGCACCTCACCCGTGCACGGGGGAGGCTGGTCCCTAAGTCCCGGGTCATCCCATGTATTCCGGCGTAGCGTCGCAGTCACCGGAGCCCGACACGAGGGAGTTCAGTTCCATGGCGATTACCGCAGATCACGGCACAGCGGTCACCCCGCAGCCGGGCGAGCCCGCAGCCGCATGGCGCGGCTTCGTGGCCGGCCCCTGGCAGGACGGGGTCGACGTCCGCGACTTCATCCAGCGCAACTACACGCCGTACGACGGCGACGCCTCGTTCCTGGCGGGCGCGACGGAGCGCACCACGGGCATCTGGGCCAAGCTCTCGGCGATGTTCCCGGTCGAGCTCGAGAAGGGCATCTACGACGTCGACGCCGACACCCCGTCGTCGATCACGGCCCACAAGCCCGGCTACATCGACCAGGCCCACGAGATCGTCGTCGGCCTGCAGACCGACGCCCCGCTGAAGCGCGCGATCATGCCCTACGGCGGCTGGCGCATGGTCGAGGGTGCCCTGAAGACCTACGGGTACGAGGCCAAGCCCGCCACCGCGAAGATCTTCACCGAGTACCGCAAGACCCACAACGCCGGCGTCTTCGACGTCTACCCGCCCAACGTCAAGGCCGCCCGCAGCTCGCACATCATCACGGGTCTGCCGGACGCCTACGGCCGTGGCCGGATCATCGGCGACTACCGCCGCGTCGCGCTGTACGGCGTCGACGCCCTCATCGCCGCGAAGAAGCTCGAGCGCCACGAGCTCGACATGGAGCGCTCGACCGAGGACGTCATCCGCGAGCGCGAGGAGAACG
>NZ_DAORSQ010000123.1:0-6243 GCF_035443605.1 Actinotalea sp.
GGTCTGGATGCGCTTGAGCTCGACCTGCATCTGGCGGCGCAGCTTGAGGTCCAGGGCGCCGAGCGGCTCGTCGAGCAGCAGCACCGCGGGGTTGTTGACGATCGCCCGCGCCAGGGCGACGCGCTGCTGCTGCCCGCCCGAGAGCTGGGTGGGACGGCGGTCCGCGAGGTGCCGCAGCTCCACGAGGTCGAGGGCAGCGCCCGCCTTGCCGAGCGGGTCGGCCTGGCGGGTGCGCTTGAGGCCGAAGGCGACGTTCTCCAGCACCGTCAGGTGCGGGAAGAGCGCGTAGGACTGGAACACCGTGTTGACCGGCCGCTGGTGGGCCCGGGTTCCCGTGACGTCCCGCCCACCGATGAGGATCTGGCCGCCCGTGGGCTGCTCGAGCCCGGCGACCATCCGCAGGGTCGTCGTCTTGCCGCAGCCCGACGGCCCGAGCAGCGCGAAGAACGAGCCGGACGGGATGACGAGGCTGAGGTCGTCGACGGCGGTGAAGGAGCCGAACTCCTTGACCAGGTGCTCGAGGGTGAGGTCGGCCCCCGACCCGGCGGCGATCTGCTCCATCAGTTGCCGATCACCGCCTGGAACTCCTCGTTGTACTTGGTCTCCTCGTCGGCGCTCAGGGCGCGGAACACGTAGGAGCGCGAGAGCGTGGACTCGTCGGGGAAGATCAGCTGGTTCTCGACCAGCTCGGGCGCGAACGCCTCCATCGCCTCCTTGGCCCCCTGCACCGGGCAGATGTAGTTGACGTAGGCGGCGACCTCCGCGGCGACCTCGGGGTCGTAGTAGTAGTTCATGAGGGCCTCGGCGTTGGCCTTGTGGGGGCTGCCCACCGGGACCATCATGTTGTCGCTCCACAGCGTGCCGCCGGCGTCCGGCAGGGCGAACTGCCAGTTGTCACCGTTCTCGAAGTTGAGCACGGTGATGTCCCCGGACCAGCCGATGACGGCGAGAGCGTCGCCCGAGATGAGGTCCTCCGCGTAGGAGTTGCCCTTGACCTGCCGGATCTGGCCCGAGGAGATGTGCATCTCGAGCACCTCCAGCGCGGCGAAGAACTCGTCGTCGCCCCAGTCGCCGGAGATGTCGACACCCTGGTCGAGCATGATCAGCCCGACGGTGTCGCGCATCTCGGAGAGCACCTCGATCCGCCCCGCCAGGTCGGGGTTCCACAGGTCGGAGACGGTGCGCATGCCGGCCGGCACCTCGGTGGTGTTCCAGGCCAGGCCGCCGAAGCCCGACTGCCACGTCAGCGAGTGGGCGCGGCCCGGGTCGAAGGACACGTCGGCAAGCCGCGCGAGGATGTTCGCGGCGTTGGGCACGTTCGCCTTGTCGAGCTCCTGGGTGTAGCCGAGCCGGATCATCCGGGCGGCCATCCAGTCGGTCAGCGTGACGACGTCCTGACCGATGTCCTGGCCGTTGGCCAGCTGACCCTGGACCTTGCCGAAGTACGCGTCGTTGTCCTCGATGTCCTCGACGTACGTCGCCTCGATCCCCATCTGCTCCGAGAAGCGGTCCAGGGTCGGGTAGGTCTGGCTCGTCTCGTCGTAGTCGAGGTACAGCGTCCAGTTGGCCCAGTTGACGACCTTCTCGGTGTCCGACACGTCGACCACGGGTCCGCTCGTGCTCGGGCTCGTCGTGCCGCCCGTGCCGCACGCGGCGAGCAGGGCGCCGACGCCGGCGAGGCCGGCGCCCCCCGCGAGGACCGAACGCCGCGAGACGTCCCGTTGGGCCTGCACCAGCGCACGGATCATCGGGTCAGCTGGCTGCGGGCGGGGGTGGGACACCGGGGCCTCCTCTGGGGTCGTGCGGGTGTGTCGGATCGTTGCAGCAAGACGCGGTGCGCACAAGCGATTCCATCGTCAGGGTGACGACTCGCAACGAAAACGTCACACGATGGGAACATCCGGTGCGTTCTCGCCCGTGCCGAACCGCTCAGCCGATCGCGCTCATGACGTGCTTGATACGGGTGTAGTCCTCGAAGCCGTACATCGACAGGTCCTTGCCGTAGCCCGAGTGCTTGAAGCCGCCGTGCGGCATCTCGGCGACGAAGGGGATGTGGGTGTTGATCCACACCACCCCGAAGTCCAGGGCGCGCGACATCCGCATCGCCGTGCCGTGGTCGGCGGTCCAGACGGAGCTGGACAGCCCGTACTGCACGCCGTTGGCCAGCGCGATCGCCTCGGCCTCGTCGCGGAAGGTCTGCACGGTGATGACGGGGCCGAAGATCTCCTGCTGGACCGCCTCGTCCTCCTGGCGCAGGCCGTCGACCACCGTGGCCTCGTGGAAGTAGCCGACATCGCCCTGCCGGTGGCCGCCGGCGAGGATCGTCGCGTGGTCGGGCAGCCGGTCGAGGAAGCCCAGCACACGGTCCAGCTGGCCGGCGTTGTTGACCGCGCCGTACGCGACGTCCTCGTCCGGCCGCCCCGTGCGCGTGCCCCTCGCCTGCTCGGCGAGCGCCGCGACGAAGTCGTCGTGGACCGATGCGTGCACCAGCACGCGCGTGGCGGCGGTGCAGTCCTGGCCCGCGTTGTAGAAGCCGGCGGCGGCGATGCCCTCTGCGGCCGCGGCGAGGTCGGCGTCGGCGAAGACCACCACGGGCGCCTTGCCGCCCAGCTCGAGGTGCACGCGCTTGACGTCGCGCGACGCGGAGCCCGCGACCTCCATGCCCGCGCGCACGGAGCCCGTGATGGAGACCATCGCCGGGATGGCGTGCTCGACGAGCGCGCGGCCGGTGTCCCGGTCCCCGCACACGACGTTGAGCACGCCGGGCGGCAGGAACTCGTTGGCGACCTGCGCGAGCAGGAGCGTCGAGGCGGGCGTGGTGTCCGACGGCTTGAGCACGACGGCGTTCCCCGCGGCGATCGCGGGGGCGATCTTCCACACGGCCATCATGAGCGGGTAGTTCCACGGCGTGACCTGCCCGACGACACCCACGGGCTCGCGCCGGATCCAGGACGTGTGCCCGGCCATGTACTCCCCGGCGCTGGCACCCTCGAGGATCCGCGCCGCCCCGGCGAAGAACCGGAGCTGGTCGACGCACGGCGGCACCTCGTCGCTGGCGGCGAGCGCCAGCGGCTTGCCGGTGTTGCGCGACTCGACCGCGACGAACTCGTCGGCACGCGACTCGATCGCGTCGGCGATCCGCAGCAGGGCGAGCTGCCGCTCGGCCGGCGTGGTGTCGCGCCAGCCGGGGAACGCGGCCGCCGCCGCCCGCAGGGCGGCGTCGACGTCCTGCGCCGACGAGACCGGCGCCGTGGCGTAGGTCTGCCCCGTGGACGGGTCGACGACGGGGCTCGTGCGGCCGTCGACGGTGGGCGTCGCCACCCCGCCGATGATGTTGTGCAGCTCGGTGCTCGCTGCCTGGTCGGTGGTCGCGGACGACACATCAGCCTCCGGGGCTCGGGTCTGCCAGATGGGCAGACGGTAGCGCAGGGCGCGCTGCCGCGACAGCGGGATCATGCGAACGAGCCCTCCCGGACACCGGATTGCGCACCGAATGGGGCCCGAATCTACGGATTCACTTGCATCAAGCGGCTGCCGCGGGAGAGCATCACCCCATGGCAGCAGCCGGCAAGCCCACCCCTGTCGTCCTGGACGCCACCTCCAAGGCCATCATCGAGCAGCTGCAGGAGGACGGCCGGCGACCCTACGCGACCATCGGCCGCGCCGTCGGGCTCTCCGAGGCGGCCGTGCGCCAGCGCGTGCAGCGGCTGGTCGACTCGGGCGTCGTGCAGATCGTCGCCGTGACCGACCCGATCCAGGTGGGCTTCACCCGCCAGGCCATGATCGGCATCAAGGCCGAGGGCGACCTCGAGCAGCTCGCCGACTCGCTCGCCGCCATGCCGGAGGTCGACTACGTCGTCATCACCGCTGGGGCCTTCGACGTGCTCGTCGAGGTGGTCTGCGAGGACGACGAGCGCCTGCTCGAGGTGCTCAACCGCCAGGTGCGGACGTTGCCGGGGGTCCGGGCCACCGAGACCTTCGTGTATCTCAAGCTGCGCAAGCAGCTCTACAACTGGGGAACCCGATGACCGCCGACCAGCACGAGACCACCGCCCCCGTCGGCGGCACCACGCCGGCCGGGACGCCGCGCGGCGAGGCCGCGCGCGACCACCTGTGGGGTCACATGACCCGGCACTCGACGTGGGAGTCGGGCAACGTCCCGATCATCGTCCGGGGCGAGGGCCACCACGTCTGGGACACCGAGGGCCGTCGCTACATCGACGGGCTGTCCGGGCTCTTCGTCGTCCAGGTGGGCCACGGCCGCGCCGAGCTCGCCGAGGCGGCACGCAAGCAGGCTGCGGAGCTCGCGTTCTTCCCCCTGTGGTCCTACGCGCACCCCCAGGCGATCGACCTGGCCGAGCGGCTGGCCCACCACGCCCCGGGCGACCTCAACCGCGTCTTCTTCACGACGGGCGGCGGCGAGGCGGTCGAGACCGCGTGGAAGCTCGCCAAGCAGTACTGGAAGCTCTCGGGCCAGCCCGGCAAGTACAAGGTCATCTCGCGCTCGATCGCGTACCACGGCACGCCGCAGGGCGCCCTGTCGATCACCGGGATCCCCGGCATGAAGGCACCGTTCGAGCCGCTCGTGCCCGGGGCGCACAAGGTGCCCAACACCAACATCTACCGCGGCCCCGAGGAGCTGCGCCACGACCCGAAGGCCTTCGGTCGCTGGGCGGCCGACCGGATCGAGGAGGCCATCCTCTTCGAGGGTCCCGAGACCGTCGCGGCGGTGTTCCTCGAGCCCGTGCAGAACTCCGGCGGCTGCTTCCCGCCGCCCCCCGGGTACTTCGAGCGCGTGCGCGAGATCTGCGACGCCTACGACGTGCTGCTCGTCTCGGACGAGGTCATCTGTGCCTTCGGCCGGATCGGCGACATGTTCGCGTGCAACGACTACGGCTTCGTCCCGGACATGATCACGTGCGCCAAGGGCATGACCTCGGGCTACTCCCCCATCGGGGCGTGCATCGTCTCCGACCGCCTCTTCGAGCCGTTCCGGCACGGCACGACGACCTTCTACCACGGCTACACGTTCGGCGGGCATCCCGTCTCCGCCGCCGTCGCGATGGCCAACCTCGACATCTTCGAGCGCGAGGGTCTCAACGACCGCGTGCGGCAGAACGCACCGGTCTTCCGGCGCACCCTCGAGAAGCTGCTCGACCTGCCGATCGTCGGCGACGTGCGGGGGGACGGCTACTTCTACGGCATCGAGCTCGTCAAGGACGCGACGACCCGCGAGACGTTCGACGACGACGAGTCCGAGCGGCTGCTGCGCTCGTTCCTGTCCCCGGCGCTCCTCGCGGCCGGCCTGTACTGCCGGGCGGACGACCGCGGCGACCCCGTCATCCAGCTCGCCCCTCCGCTGACGTGCGGCCCCGCCGAGTTCGACGAGATGGAGCAGATCCTGCGCGGGGTGCTCACCGAGGCGTGGGCCCAGCTCTGAGACGGGCCGGACGGTGACGGGGGTGACGGCGTCGCGCGGCCCGATCGACCGGGACGCCCCGGACGGCGGGTGCCTGTGGGCCGAGCAGGCCGGCCGGCGCACCGCGCGCGCACCCCTCGCCGGGCCGACGACCGCGGACGTCGTCGTCGTCGGCGCCGGGCTGACCGGGCTGTGGACGGCCTACTACCTCGCGCGGGCCGAGCCGTCCCTCGAGGTGCTCGTCGTCGAGGCGGAGCACGTGGGGTTCGGGGCCAGCGGTCGCAACGGCGGCTGGGCCTCGGCGCTGTTCCCCGTGGGGGCTGCCGCGCTCGCCCGCGGGCACGGCGAGCCCGCGGCGCAGGCCATGCGGGCGGCCATGCGCGCCACGGTGCGCGAGGTGGGTGAGGTGACCCGTGCCGAGGGGATCGACTGCGACTTCCGGCGTGGCGGGACCCTCGCGATGGCGCGCTCGGCGCCCCAGCTGACCCGCGCCAGGTCCGATGCCGAGCACGCGCGCGGCTGGGGCGACGAGGTCGAGCTGCTCGACACGGAGGCCGCGCGAGCCCGTCTGGCTGGTGACGGGGTCGTCGGGGCGACGTTCACCCCCGACTGCGCGCGCGTGCAGCCCGTTCGCCTCGTGCGCGGGCTCGCCGCGGTGGTCGAGGGCCGCGGCGTCCGGATCGCGGAGCGCACCCGCGCGCTGGCCCTCGAGCCGGGCCGGGTGCGGACCGACCGGGGCACGGTGCGCGCGCGGCACGTCGTGCGTGCGACGGAGGCATGGACTGCGACCCTGCCGGGCACGCGACGCGCCGTCGTGCCCGTCT
>NZ_DAORSQ010000124.1:0-6230 GCF_035443605.1 Actinotalea sp.
GACGAGCAACAGCTAAATGTCACGCTGAGTATCGAGTACGACACTCAGCGTGACATTTAGCACCGGGGCCCAACTCGTGGGTCCGGCGCGCATGGTCAAACCGGTGCCTGGTGTTGTCCGTCGCTGCCCGGGTGTTGTCCGTCTTTCCTCCGAGGCTTGCGCACGACGACCCCGCTGGCAGCCTCAGGCAGGTGCACCCCAGACAATCCCTCACCCCCGGTCTCGAAGCCCTCCTCCGTGCCCAGTCGGGCGTGATCACCACGCACCAGCTGATCGGCGGCGGCCTGACGGCCCCCGTGATCCGGCGGATGTCCACGGAGTGGGAGCAGCCGTCGCCGGGGATCCTCGTGACCACTCCACCGACGTGGCTGACCGCGGCCTGGGCAGGCCTGCTGCGCGGCGGACCGACGGCGACGCTGGGCGCCGAAGCGGCCGCGTACCTGCACAGGGTGGTCCGCGACGAGCCCTCGACCCTCGCGGTCTGGGCCCCCTCCCGGAGACGTGACTTCGCCGTCGGCCCGTGGGCGGTGGAGTTCCGACGGGGACGCCCCAAGTCCCTGGGCACCCCGCCTCGCACCACCGTCGAGCGATCGCTCATCGACCTCGCCGGGCGGGCGACGGAGGACGCGGCTGTCGCGGCGACCGCTCGGGCCCTCGCCCAGGGAAAGACCCTTCCTGAGCGCGTGCTCTCGGAGCTGCGGGCCCGCGAACGCACCCGCCACTCCGCGGTCCTCACGGAGCTGTGCACCCAGGCGGGGAAGGGAATCGAGAGCGCCCTGGAGTGGCGGTTCAGCCAGGAGGTTCTCGCGCGGCATAGGCTGCCGCCCGGCGAGCGGCAGGTTGTGGATGCGTCGACGCGGATGGACGTGCGGTACGAGGCCGAGCGCCTCGTGATCGAGCTCGACGGGGTGCGTGATCACACCGACTGGTCCAAGGACATGCTGCGCGACAACAGGCGACTCCTCGACGACGGCGCCCTGACTCTCCGCTACGGCTGGAATGCGGTAGTGGGACAGACCTGCGCCGTGGCTGCGCAGGTGGCGACGGCGCTGCGGTCGCGGGGACGCGACGGGATTGTCGGTCACTGCACACGATGTCCGAAGGACCCGGGCCTCACGACGGCGGCTCCTGCGCCCTGATTGTCACGCTGAGTATCGAGTACGACACTCAGCGTGACAATTAGCCGAGTGGACGGACCTGCTGCCGAGGCTGGACGGGTCAGGTCTGCGGGTCATTGTGGGAACCACGGTGTGGGCGGGCGGAGGGTGCGCCGGGCTACAAAAGAGCCTGTCCGGGGTCAGCCGATGTCGTGCACCGCTACCTGGAACCACGTCCGGTACTCGATCGGCGTGCCGTACATCGCCGTCGGGTCGAAGGTCAGCTCGTCGCCGCCGGAGAGGGCGAACTGGTGGGAGTACCAGCGCTGGAGCCCGTCGGGGATCGAGTCGTCGTCGTTGGCCTCCTTGACGAGGATCGATGCGAGCGCCTTCTCTCCCGTGATCCCGCGGATGGCCAGCGCGTCCAGGATCTCCCGCTCGTCGTCGGGCATCAGCGGGTCCGACGAGGGGTCGAGGATGCGCTGGATCCGGTACTTCACGAAGTCGTTGGCCGAAGCCGACGGGGGGTACGCGAAGACCGCCGCGGGATCCTTCGGCAGCTTGACCAGCAGCGGGTGGTTCGGCACGCGAGGGCCGTACTGCCGGTGGTGCCGGCCGATGATGTAGATCTTCACGCCTCGTTTGAGCAGCCCCGGGATGACGTCCTTCCCCACGGCCGGCGGCGGCCCCACCCGCTCCGGCTTGGGCGCCGTCTCCCCCTCGGCCGCGTTGCCGCCGTCGACCTTCTTCTTGGGCCGGTAGTCGTTCTGCACGCTGTTGAGGTTCTGCGGCTCGACGGCGACGATCGCCTTGAGGTGCTCCCCCAGCGCCGCCCCGACGTTCCACAGGTCGTAACCCGACTCGCTGAATCCGGAGTAGATGAGCTTGTCGCGGGTCAACAGGGTGTCGGCGCGGTGGAGGGTGAGGGTGGTGTTGGTCTGGATGAGGGCCAGGACGGCGTCGGTGGTGCGCCGCACGTGCCCGGTGACGGCCGCGCCGTACGAGCCGGACGCCGATGACGACGCCAGCCCGGTGCGCTGCGGCACCAGCAGGAACTGCGCCGGCCTCACATCTCCCCGCTGCTCGAACGCGCGCCCCAACATGCCGACCGGGGACCTCACCGTCCTCGACGCCTACTACGACTTCCGTCTGGCAGTCACCGGCAAGGGCAAGGGCAAGGGCAAGGGCAAGCGCTGACGCTCTGCTCGTAGCACTGGCACGAGGGGCCGGGTCCGCGTTGCGGGCCCGGCCCCTCCGTGCTGACCACCCTGGACCCGCCCGCTCCGGCACCCTTCAGCTCGGACCGCCGTGCCGCACCTCGAGATAGGCGAGGACGGCTCGCACTCGGCGGTGCTCCGAAGGGCCGCCCTCGCTGAGACCGAGCTTGGCGAGGATGCTGCCGACGTGGGACTCCACGGTGCGCTCGGCGAGGACGAGCCGAGCCGCGATGCCCGGGTTGGCCAGGCCCTCGGCCATGAGCGCGAGCACCTCGAGCTCGCGCGGCGTCAGCGCGGAAAGGGAGTCGCGGCCCCCCGCGAGCAGCCGCGCGACGACCTCGGGGTCGAGCGCCGACCCGCCGGCGGCGACCCGGGTCAGCGCGTCCACGAACTCGTCGACGTCGAGCACCCGGTCCTTGAGCAGGTATCCGAACCGGCCGGTCGCGACGAGCTCGACCGAGAGCCGGGTCTCGACGTGCTGGGACAGCAGGAGTACCCCCACCTCGGGGGTGCGCCGGCGCACCTCGGCCGCGACCTCGGCCCCGTCGTGCGCGTGGTTCGGGGGCATCCGAACGTCGAGCACCGCGACGTCGGGCCGGTGCTCGAGGATGGCGGCTAGCGCGCCCGGCGCGTCGGCGGCCGTGGCGACCACCTCGTGCCCGAGCTCGCCCAGCAGCGCCGACAACCCCTCGCGGAACAGGGCGGAGTCCTCGCCGATCACGATCCGCACGGGATGACCGCCTCGATCGCCGTGCCCTGTGCGAGTGGGCTGCTCACCGCGAGCGACCCGCCGTGGGCGTGCACGCGGTCCCGCAGCCGGGCCAGGCCCGACCCTGGCACGAGCCGCGCCCCGCCGGCCCCGTCGTCGCGCACCACGACCCGCAGCTCCTCGTCCTCGTGTCGCACGTCGATCGCGATCCGGGACGCGCCGGCGTGCTTGACGGCGTTCGCGACGCCCTCGCTGGCGACGTAGTACGCAGTGAGGCTGACGTGGTCGGGGATGCCGTTGGCCGAGTACGACACCTCGACGGGCAGTGCACTGGAGCGGGTGAGGTTGTCCAGCGCCGCCGGCAGCCCATCGTCGAGAGAGCTCGGCCGCAGGCCGTGGGCGATCGCGCGCAGTTCGCCCACCGCGTCCGCGATCTCGGTGACGGCGCTGTCGACGAGGGCGTCGAGGTCGACCGGCGCCCCCGAGGCGGCATGCCGCTGGGCCACCCGCAGACGCATGCCGAGGGAGACGAGCCGCTGCTGGGCGCCGTCGTGCAGGTCGGTCTCGAGCCGCCGCCGCTCCTCGTACCCCGCCTCCAGCAGTCGCTCCCGGGTCGCCTCGACCTCGACGAGCGCCTCGGCGAGCTCCTGCCGCAGCCGTACCTGATCGGCGAGCAGCCCACTGGCCGTGAGGATCTCACTCGGCACGACCGCACACCGCGGCCCGGGCACGACGACCCCGACATCGTGTCCACCAGAACGGATCGGCTGACCGCCCGCCTCCTCGACCGGGCGGCCCGCGACGTCGAGGTATGCGGTGGCACCGGGCCGCCGGTAGCCCACCCGCAGGCCGTCGTCCCGGAGCGCCTCGCGCAGCACCTCCTCGAGCCGCTCCGGCTCGTCGCGCCCGGCGCCCACCCGCTCGGCCAGCGCTGCGACGGCGTCCAGGCCCGCGGCCCGGCGCGGGTGCAGCCGCCGCCCGAGAACCCGGAGCAGGAACGAGCGGGCCGGCAGGAGGGCGAGCATCACCGCGACGGTCGCGACGACGGCGGCGGTGACCGAGTCCGCGCCGAGGGTGCGGCCGAGGACGGCGGACACCGTCGCATACCCGACGAGGACGCCGACGGTGAGGATCGAGTACACCCCGGCGAGCACGATCGCCCGGTCGACGTCATAGAGGTCGTGGCGCAGGATCGCGACGAACGTCGCCGCCGGCATCGCGACGTTGAACGCGACGAGACCGACGACGACCGGCTCGGGCCCGCCGGTGACGAGATAGCCGACCCAGCACAGCACGAGCGTCACGGGCAGCAGCCCCGCGGCGAGCAGCATCCACCGCAGCTGGGCGCGGGCCCGAGGGTCGGAGGCCGCGGCGTGCCGTCGCCAGAGTGAGACCCCCGCCCCGATGAGGACGGCGAGGAAGATCGGCAGCAGTCCGAGCGAGACGTAGCCGACGGCGTGGGTGCCGAGCGGCCGGGGCCAGTCATCGAGCGGCGGCATGAGGGGGCCGGGGATGACCGCGGTGAGCAGGTTGAAGAGCACCGGGATCACGAGCAGCGCGACTGCGCTCGCCCGCCCGAGCCGACCCCAGGGCCGGCCGTCGGGGAAGAGGACGACGACCATCGCATACGGCACGAACCACGCCATCCACACGCCCTGGGTGAGGACCCAGAGGAGCGGGCTCGCGGGCAGCGCGCTCGGCTCGGCGGCGAGGGCGTCCTGCCAGGTGCCGTGCGCGTTGATGAGGGCGATCCCCGTGCCGGCGGAGGTGAGCCAGGTGCCGACCCAGTTGCCCGGGTCGTGGCGGATCGCGAGGTAGCCGGCCGTCAGGGGCGCCGCGACGACGACCCACGACAGCGCGGTGATCGCGGCGTCGGCCCGGCCCCCGAGGTCCATCGTCGCCCAGATCGAGAGGACGAGCAGCACCGCTGTGGCGGCCCACAGGGCCACCGTCACGCGTTTGGGCCAGGGCACAGAGCACACGCTAGGGCCGCGGCGGCGGCCGTGTCATCCGTGCGGGCACGCAGACCGGCGTCGGTGGTCGCCCGGGCGACTAATTCGGTATGCGCCACGAGGCTTTCGCAGTCACGTATCGACAGGCTGGGACTCGGCTCGAGATCCGCTCGACGCCGGATCGACGCGTTCACAGTCATAGGAGACCGACATGTCCGAGACCCTCGCTCCCGCTCCCTCTCCCTCGTCCAGGGCGGCCGCTGTGTCACCCGATGCGCCGGCCGCGGTGCCCGTGTCGACGCGGCGGGATATGCGCCGGACCTGGCGCATCCTCGCCGCGGTCGTCATCCCGCTCGGGCCGCTTGCGGTGACCTTCATGCGGTGGGTGATGCCGTACTGGACCGATGAGTCGCCGGAGGCCGGGGTCGCCGCGATCGCCGACGACCTCGGCGGGATCGCCGCGCTCAACTGGCTCGCCCTGTTCGGGTACCCGTTCATGCTGCTCGGCGCGCTCGCGCTCGGCTTCGCCCTGCGTCGGCGGGTGCCCGTGCTGGCGACGCTCGGCTCAGGGGTGCTCTTCACCGCATACGCGCTCGGGGCCATGGTCGGCGCCAGCGACGTCGTCGCCGAGGCGATGCTGCGGGCCGGCTACGACGAGGCGAGCACCGTCGATGTGACGACTCTCGTCATGGACCACCCCACCGGTCTCGTCGGCATCCTCGCCTTCGTCCTCGGGCACCTGCTCGGGCTCGTCCTGCTCGGGATCGCTGTCATCCGATCCGGGCTCGTGCACTGGTGGGTCGGCGCCCTCATCATCGTGGCCCAGCCGGTGCACGTCATCTCCGCCGTCGTCGTCCCCAGCCGGGCACTCGACGTCATCGGCGGCTGGGGTGCGACGACGCTGGGCTTCGCGATCGTCGCGCTCGCCGTGCTGCGGATGAGCGACGACGAGTGGGACGCCCCGCCGTTGCCGCGCGAGGACGCGACGCCCTGAAGCAGGCCCCTCGCCCGCCCCGGCGGCTCAGGTCTCGCCGGCGTGGCGGGTGGGCAGACGTACCCGCACCAGGGTGCCCTCGGGTCCGGACTCGATGGTGATCTCGCCGGAGTGGCGTCCGACGACGATCCGGCGCGAGATGTCCAGCCCCAGCCCGGTCCCCTTCCCCACCTCCTTGGTCGTGAAGAACGGCTCGAAGGCGTGCGCGCTGACCTCCGTCGGCATCCCGTGGCCGGTGTCGCTGATCTCGACGACGACCCA
>NZ_DAORSQ010000125.1:0-6194 GCF_035443605.1 Actinotalea sp.
GTCGCGCGCCTCGGCGGCATGGCCGTCGCGACCGTGGACGACGTGGTCGCCGGGCGGGCCGGGACCCTGCTCGACGCGCGCGCGGCGGAGCGCTACCGCGGTGAGGTGGAGCCGGTCGACCCGGTGGCCGGGCACATCCCCGGGGCTGTCTCCTGCCCCACGACGCTGTTGCAGCGCCCCGACGGTCGCTACCGTCCGGCACCCGAGCTGCGGGCGCTGCTGGCCGGGCTCATCGGGTCGAGCGCCCCCGACGGCCCGGTGACGGCGTACTGCGGCTCGGGTGTCACGGCCAGCCAGATCGTCCTCGCGGCCCACGATGCCGGTCTCGACCTCGCGCTCTACCCTGGCTCGTGGTCGCACTGGGTGCGTGACCCGGCGCGGCCGGTCGCGACCGGGGAGGGCACGGGCTGAGGCCCGCGGTACTGCGGGGCTCGTCAGCCCGGGCGCACCAGCTCGACCAGGTGCGCGCCGAAGGCCTCGACGTCGGCGCGGTCGTGCGTGATGAGCAGGGTCGTGCGGTGGGCGCAGCGCTCGCGGACGTAGGCCACGACCAGCGGCCGCGCGGCCTCGTCGAGCCCGGTGAACGGCTCGTCCAGCACCACGAGGTCGGCGGGGGCCATGAGGGCCCGGACGATCGCGACCCGGCGGCGCTGGCCGCCGGAGAGCTCGCGCACGGGCTGGGCGATCGTGTCGGCGCTCAGCCCGACGAGCGCCAGCTCCGTCGCCACGGCCGCCGCCCGCACCCCCCGGTCCAGGACCAGGCGCACGTTGCTCACCGCTGTGAGCTGCGCGCACAGCCGGTCCTCCTGGAAGACGGCCGCCCGTCGGTGGTCGGTCAGCCCGCCGATCGTGCCGCCGTCCGGCGCGTCGAGCCCCAGCAGCAGGCGGGCCAGGGTGGTCTTGCCACTGCCGTTGGGGCCCATGAGTGCCGTGACCTCGCCATCGGGCAGGTCGAGGTCGAGCCCGTCGAGCACCACCTGGTCCCCGAAGCTCCGGCGCACCCCGCGCAGCGTGATCATGCCGCCGGCCCCCGGGCGAGGCGACGCTCGAGGCGGTCGAGGAGCGCGAGCACCAGCTTCTCGACGCCAACGCTCAGCGCGATGATGACGACGGTCCAGGCGAAGAGGTCCGCGCTGGACAGGAAGATCTTCGCCTCGTAGAGCCGTTCGCCGATGCTCCCCTGCGGCAGGCCGATCACCTCGGCGGCGATCCCGCTCTTCCACGCCAGGCCCACGCCGATGCGGCAGCCGGCGCTGAAGTACGGCAGCACCGCTGGCACGTCGATGGCCGGCAGCCGGCGCAGCAGCGGCACGTCGAAGACCTGCGCCACCTCGAGCAGGGCGCGGTCGCGCTGACGGATCCCCTCGAGCACCGTCGTGTAGAGCACGGGCAGCACCATGAGGAAGGCGATGACCACGGCGAGCTGCCCGCTGTCCGCCCACAGCAGCACGAGGATGATGAAGCTCACCACCGGGGTGGTGCGCACGGCCGCGAGCAGCGGGGTGAGCAGCGCGTCGACCACGCGCGACGTCGCGGCGAGCGCCGCCGCGAGCACGCCCACCACGGCGGCGAGCGCGAAGCCCGCCACGATCCGCCCGAGCGAGTGCGCGACGGTGGCCCAGAACCCCGCGGTGACCACCAGCTCCCCGAGCCGGACGAGCACCCCGCCGGGACCCACGAGCAGGATCCGCTGGTCGACGACCAGCGCCGCCACCTGCCACACGGCGGCCCAGAAGGCCACGACGAGCAGCGGGCGCGCGGCCCGCCGCCAGCCGATGCCGGGTCTAGCGGCGGTAGTAGAAGTCATCGCCCGGCACGGACCCGCCGACCGCGGCCGGATCGGCGTCCGCGAGCACCTGGAGGTACCCGCCGAGCACGGTGCGCAGCTCGTCACCGTCGATGAAGGTGATGTTGCACGCGGGGATCGCAGCCTCGGCGATCGGCGCGGCCGGGACGATCCCGGCCTCGGCGATGAGCGTGGCCGCCTCGGCAGGGTGCTCGTTGGTGAACTCCGTCGAGGCCTCGTAGTCGTCGAGGAAGGTCTCGAAGGCCTCGGGGTGCTCGGCGAGGAACGCCGTGCGGACCACGACGACGCCCGTCACCATCTGGGAGTCCGGGGTCACCGCCGCCCACTCGTCGGACAGGCTCAGCGCGGTGCGGATCGCGGGGTTCTGCGTCTGCAGCACGGTGACGTACGGCTGGGGCAGCACGCCCACGGCACCTGGCTCCGCGGCCAGCAGCGCCGCGACCTCGGTCGCCTCGCTCTTGAACTCGACCGTGACGTCCGTGGCCGGGTCCAGTCCGTTGCTCGCCAGGAGGTAGTTGAGGACGTACTCGGGGGACGCGCCCTTGCCCGTGCTGTAGACCGTGCGGCCGGCGAGGTCGGCGACGCTGTGCACGGTGTCACCGGCCTCGAGCACCTCGAGCATGCCGAGCGTGTTGATCGCGGCCACCTGCACCTGGGCGCCGTCGGCGTCGAGCGTGCGCGCGTAGAGCACGGCGGCGAGGTTGGCCGGCACCAGCGCGACGTCCACCCCGCCCTGGACCACCAGCGGCACGATCTCGTCCGGGGTGCCGTACATCGTCACCTGGTAGTCCTCGGCGGTCTCGCCCGCCGCGGCGTCGGCCATGAGGCCCACGAGACCCATCGTCGTCGGGCCCTTGAGCGACGCGATCCGGATGGTCGTCGGTTCGGCAGGGGCCTCGGCAGGCTCCACCGTCGCCTCGGCGGTCGCGGAGGTCGCCGGCTCGGCCGTCGTCGTCCCCCCGCACCCGGCGAGCAGGCCGAGCACACCGACCGCGGCCACCAGGGGCAGCAGGCGCCGCCTCATGACGTCGCGCCCGTGGTCGCCGCGCGCTCGGCCGCCAGCTCGGCGGCACGCTCCTCGAGCCGGGCCGGGCTGCACGGGGCCTCCCGGAACGGGGCGAACGTGGTGTGCAGCAGGTGGTGGGCCTTGTCGGAGTTCGGCTCGCCGTAGAAGTCGTCGTAGAGCCGCAGGATGTCGGGGTTCTCCTGGGACTTGCGGTAGCGCGACACCTGGTCGATGTCGATGAGCACCTTCTGGCGGGCCGCCATCTCGCCCACCATGTCCGGGACGGGGTGACCCGCACCGTTGATGCAGCCGCCGGGGCACGCCATGATCTCGACGAGGTCGTACTCGACCTTCTCGCCTGCGACGATCCGCTTGACCAGCGGCTCGGCGTTGTTGAGGCCCGAGATCACCGCGACGCGCACCGTGGCACCGCCGGCCTCGACCGTGGCCTCCTTGAAGCCCTGGAACCCGCGGACGTCGTGGAAGTCGAGGCGGTCGACCAGCTGCTCGCCGGTGAGCTTCTCGACGGCCATCCGCAGCGCGGCCTCTGCCACGCCGCCCGAGGCACCGAAGAGCACGCCCGCGCCGCTGACCCGCGCGTAGGGCGCGTCGTACTCGGTGGGGGTGATGTCCTGCGGCTCGAGGCGCAGCATCTGGACCATCTCGAGGAACTCGGTGGTGGTCAGCACGGCGTCGACGTCGCGCACGCCGTCCGGGGCGAACTCGGGCCGTGCGGCCTCGAACTTCTTGGCGAGGCACGGCACGATCGAGACGACGTAGAGGTCGTCCAGGCTGACCTCCGCGAGCTCTGCGAAGTGGTTCTTCACCGTCGCGCCCATCATCTGCTGCGGGGACTTGCAGCTGGACAGGTGCGGGATCATCTCGGGGTAGCGGCGCTCGACGAGGTTGACCCAGCCGGGGCAGCACGAGGTGAACAGCGGCATGACGCCGCCGCCGCCCACGCGGCCCAGGAACTCCGTGGTCTCCTCCATGATCGTCAGGTCGGCGGCGAAGGCGAAGTCGAACACCTTGTCGAAGCCGATCTGCCGCATGGCCCCGGCGATGAAGGCCGAGGCCTCGTCGAACGGGATCCCGTACTCCGCCGCGATGACGCTGCGCACGGCGGGGGCGACGAACCCGACCACCACCTTGGACGGGTCGTTGATCGCGGTGAAGACGTCGCCGCGCTCGCGCACGTAGTCCAGCGCGCCGCACGGGCACGCCCGCACGCACTGGCCGCACGAGACGCAGTCCGTCAGCCCCAGCGGCAGGTCGTTGTGCGTCCCGACGGTGAGGCGGCCCTCGTGGAACTGGAACGCCAGCACGCCGGGACCCTCGATCTCGGCGCACGCCGCGACGCAGCGCCCGCACGAGATGCACTTGTTGTTGTCGCGGATGATGAAGGGGTGGTCGCGCACGATCGGCGTGAACGGCCGCACGTGCAGGGGCGCGGCGAACGTCACGCCGTGCGAGGTCGCCTCGTCGCGCAGCATGCAGCTGTTCTGCTTGGAGCAGCCGCACTCCAGGCACCGCTCGGCCTCGGCGCGTGCCTGCGCCTCGGTCAGGCCCGTCTCCACCTCGACGAAGCTGTGCACGCGCTCGGTCGGGTGCAGCTCCGGCATGACCGCGCGGGCCAGCGACGGGATGTCCTCGAACTCGGCCCGCGGCAGGTCCTCCAGAGAGCCGCGGCTGCACGCGAAGTCCTCCTGGCTGGGCCGCACGTACCCGCGCGTGACGAACTCGTCGATCGCCATCGCTGCCCGGCGCCCGGCGGCGACGGCCTGGATGACGGTCGCCGGCCCGGTGACGCAGTCGCCGCCGGCGAAGATCTTCGTCTCGGAGGACTGCATCGTGAAGCCGTCGACGTCGATGTCGCCCCACTTGTTGAGGCGCACCGGCAGGTCGTTGTAGAGGAAGCCGGTGTCGGTGCTCTGGCCGATCGCCCCGATGATCGTGTCCGCCTCGATGACGAAGTCGCTGCCCTCGATCGGGAGCGGGCGCCGCCGGCCGGAGCGGTCGGGCTCGCCCAGCTCCATCTTCAGGCAGTGCAGCTGCTTGATGTGGTCGAGCGTGCTGATCCGCTCCGGGGAGGTGAGGAAGATCATCTCGACCCCCTCGCGCAGCGCCTCCTCGACCTCGAACGCCTGCGCGGGCATCTCGTCGCGCGTGCGGCGGTAGACGAGCTTGACCTTGTCGGCGCCCTTGCGCAGCGCCGTGCGGGCGCAGTCGATCGCGGTGTTGCCGCCGCCGATGACCAGCACGGTCTTGCCGAGCGGGATCTCGATGTCCTTGGTGACCTGCTCGAGGTACTGGATGCCGAGGTAGACGCCCTTGGTGTCCTCGCCGTCGATCCGCAGCGGGGTGGCCCGCCAGGAGCCGATCGCCAGGTAGACGGCGTCGAAGTCGCGCTTGAGGTCCTCGAGGTTGATGTGGGTGCCCAGGGCCTTGCGCGTGATGATCTCCACGCCGAGGGACTGGATGATCCCGATCTCCTGGTCGAGCGTCGCCTTGGGCAGGCGGTACTCCGGGATGCCGTAGCGCATCATGCCGCCGGGCCAGCTGCGGCGCTCGAAGACGGTGACCTGGTGGCCGGCGAGCGCGGCGTAGAACGCCGCGGACAGGCCGGAGGGCCCGGCGCCGACGATCGCGATCTTCTTGCCCGTCGACTCGACCACGCGCGGGATCCACGGCTCGTCGCGCGCCATGTCCCAGTCCGAGGCGAACCGCTTGACGGCGTTGATCGCCACGGGCTCGTCGACGAGGTTGCGGCGGCACTCCGCCTCGCACGGGTGGGGGCACACGCGACCGCACACGGACGGGAAGGGGTTGCGGTCCTTGATGACGCGGATCGCGGCCTCGTAGTTGCCGTCGGCGACGTGGTGCAGGTACGTCTGGATGTCGATGTTCGCCGGGCAGGTCTGCACGCACGGCGCGACGCAGTCGGCGTTGTGGTCGCACAGCAGCTGCTGCAGGCGGACCTTGCGGTACTCCTCGAGCCGCGGGGTGTGGGTGGCGATGACCATGCCGGGCGTCACGGGCGTGAGGCAGGCCTTGACGTCGCGCGGCTGGTCCGCGCCGACCTCGACGACGCACAGCCCGCAGCTGCCGTTGGAGCGCTTGAGCCGGATGTCGTGGCACAGCGACGGGACGTCGATGCCCTCCTTGAGCAGGGCCTGGAGGATCGTCAGCCCGCCGTAGACCTCGATCTCGCGGTTGTTCGCGGTGATGGTGAAGCGTTCGCTCCCGGACAGCTCGCGCACGGCAGACCTCCATTGGTCCTGGGTGCAGCGTCGGCGGCGGGGGTGCCTCCGTGCACCCCGGCTCCGCCGGGCGTCGGTGCCGACGCTGGCTCCTGCTGGCACCGTACGGGTGCTCCGCGGC
>NZ_DAORSQ010000126.1:0-6058 GCF_035443605.1 Actinotalea sp.
TCGATGGCCAACCTGCTGCAGTCCGGCGTCGCCTCGGCCGAGCGGGTCTTCGAGCTGCTGGACGCGAGGGAGCAGTCGCCAGAGCCCGCCGAGCCCGCGCGGGTGCCCGATGTCCTGGGCCGGGTCGCCTTCGAGGACGTCTCGTTCCGCTACGTCGAGGACTCCCCGCTCATCGAGCACCTGGACCTCGTGGCCGAGCCGGGCCAGACGGTCGCGATCGTGGGTCCGACCGGGGCGGGCAAGACCACCCTGGTCAACCTCATCATGCGGTTCTACGAGGTCGACGGCGGCCGGATCACGCTCGACGGCGTCGACACGGCGCTGATGGACCGCGAGGACCTGCGCTCGCGGATCGGGATGGTGCTCCAGGACACCTGGCTGTTCGGCGGGACCATCGCCGACAACATCGCCTACGGCAAGGTCGACGCCACCCAGGAGGAGGTCGTCGCGGCCGCCAGGACGACGTTCGTCGACCGGTTCGTGCGGCACCTGCCGGACGGCTACGACACCGTCATCGACGAGGAGGGGTCCAACGTCAGCGCGGGTGAGAAGCAGCTGCTGACCATCGCGCGGGCGTTCCTCGCCGACCCGGCGATCCTCATCCTCGACGAGGCGACGAGCTCGGTGGACACCCGGACCGAGGTGCTCGTGCAGCACGCGATGGCGGCGCTGCGGCACGGGCGGACGAGCTTCGTCATCGCACACCGGCTGTCGACGATCCGCGACGCCGACGTCATCCTCGTCATGGAGCACGGCTCGATCGTCGAGCAGGGCACCCACGACGCGCTGCTCGAGGCCGGCGGCGCCTACGCGGCCCTGTACGCCAGCCAGTTCGCCGAGGCCGCAGCCCCGGTCGACTGACCCCCGCGGGACGGGGTTCTGGAGCCGATCGGCGACGCGCGGGCGCAGATCGGTTCCAGAACCCGGGGGTGGTGGGCCGGAGCCGAGTCGGGGGTGGGGTCTGGCAGGATCGGGCGGTGCCCGTCGTCCGCGTGACCGATCCCGCCGACCCGGCGCTCGCCGACTACACGCGGCTGACCGACGTGGCCCTGCGGGCCAAGCACGAGCCTGCCAAGGGGCTCTACATCGCGGAGAGCTCGACGGTCATCCGGCGCGCGCTGGCCGCCGGTCACCGGCCGCGGTCCCTGCTCATGGCGGAACGCTGGCTGGCCGACCTCGCCGACGTGCTGGACGCGGTGGGGGCAGGGCCAGACGGGGACGTCCCGGTCTACCTCGGCGAGCCGGACGTGCTCGAGGCGGTGACCGGCTTCCACCTGCATCGCGGGGCGCTCGCGGCGATGCACCGTCCCCCGTTGGCCGACGTCGGCGCTCTGCTCGCCGCCGCGCGGGGCGGGGCCGGCGCCCGCCGCGTTGCCGTGCTCGAGGACATCGTCGACCACACCAACGTCGGGGCCATCTTCCGGTCCGCCGCGGCGCTGGGCGTCGACGCCGTGCTCGTCTCGCCGCGCTGCGCCGACCCGTTGTACAGGCGCAGCGTCCGGGTCTCGATGGGCACGGTCTTCCAGGTGCCGTGGACCCGGCTCGCCACGTGGCCCGGCGGGCTCGCGGAGCTGCAGGGGCTGGGGTTCACCGTGGCGGCCCTGGCGCTGAGCGACGACGCGGTGACGCTCGACGACCTCGTCGCACCGCCCGTGGGACCGCCGACGCGGCTGGCGCTCGTGCTGGGCACCGAGGGCGACGGGTTGTCCCGCGGCGCCGTCCAGGCCGCCGACGTCGTGGTGCGCATCCCCATGGCCGGCGGCGTGGACTCGCTCAACGTGGCGGCAGCCTCGGCCGTGGCGTTCTGGGCGACGCGCGCCTGAGGCCCGCGGCCCGGCGCCGCGCCCGACCGCGCGCCGGGTCCCCGGCGGTCGGCACGCGGGTGGCTCAGTGCTGGAAGGTGGCCGTCAGCGTCCCGCGGGCCAGCGTGTGGAACAGGGCGGTGAACGCGACCGCCGTGGGTGTCGCGTCCGCCGGCAGGTCGAGGCTCGCGACGTCCAGCGCGTGCACGGCGAACACGTAGCGGTGCACCCGGTCGCCGCGCGGGGGAGCCGCGCCGAGGTAGCCCGGACCGCCGCCGTCGTGCCGCGACTGGTGCGTCCCGGCCGGCAGCCCGGAGCCGTCGGACGCGCCGGCGCCGGTGGGCAGCGAGGCGGTGCCGGCCGGCAGGTCCCAGACCGTCCAGTGCCAGAAGCCCGCCGGCGTGGGGGCGTCGGGGTCGAAGCACGAGACGACGAGGCTACGGGTGCCGGGCGGCACGGCGGACCAGGCCAGGTGCGGGGACGTGCTGCCGCCCTCGGCGGTGAACCGGTGGTCCATCGGGCCGCCGTCCGTCACGTCGTCGCTGCTCAGGGTGAGGCCGGGGACCGCGGGGAGCCGCGTGTAGGGGTCCGGCGGGATCGGTCGGGCCAGGTCCATGGCTGCTCCTCGAGCGTCGGGCGGTCGCTCCGACGCTAGCCCGCCTCCACGGCGCGTCGGGCCGTCTCGGCGCTCGTCCTTGACGTGAAGAGACTTTCACGTTGTAAAGTATTGCAGTCGATCGATGCGGAGGAGATCCCGTGCCCGCGCTCTACCAGGCCAAGGCCGAGCTCTTCCGCACCCTCGGCCACCCGGCGCGGATCCGCATCCTCGAGCTGCTCTCCGAGCGCGACCGGCCGGTCTACGAGCTCCTCGCCGCGATCGACATCGAGCAGTCGAACCTGTCCCAGCAGCTCGCGGTGCTGCGGCGCGCGGGCCTCGTGACCCAGCATCGCGAGGGGGCCGACGTGGTCTACGCCGCGAGCCTGCCCGCCGTCGCCGACCTGCTGCTCATCGCCCGACGCCTGCTCGGCGACCTGCTCGCCCGGCAGGGGGAGCTCAAGGCGGAGCTCGAGCCCGGTCCGTCCGCAGCCACCCGCACCGAGGCACCGGCGGCCGAGGTCGCACCGTGAGCCTGGCCGATCTCGCGCGGCTCATCCGCCGCACGGGCCGCATCGCCGAGCCGGCGCCACCGCTGCCCGGGCCGCCCGAGGACGCCGACTCGTCCGCCCTGCCTCGCGGCGGCGTCCCCGCGCTGCGCGGCAGCGTCCAGGTGCGGCACGTCGACGCGGGCTCGTGCAACGGGTGCGAGATCGAGATCGCCGCAGCGTTCGGCCCGGTGTACGACGCCGAGCGGTACGGCGCGCGCCTGGTCGCCTCGCCGCGCCACGCCGACGTCGTGCTCGTCACGGGTGTGGTCACGCACAACATGGCGGGACCCCTGCGGATGACCGTCGCGGCGACGCCCGAGCCGCGCCTCGTCGTCGCTCTGGGTGACTGCGCGCGCAGCTGCGGCGCCCTGCGGGGCGGGTACGGCGTGCTCGGTGCCGTGCACGACGTCGTGCCGGTGGACCTCGAGGTGCCCGGGTGCCCGCCCGAGCCCGAGGCGATCGTCGAGGCCCTGCGGCGGGTGACCGGCCGGTGACCCCCGTCGAGGGGGGTCTGGCCGCCCAGCTGCTGCTCGCCGTCGTTGCCGTGGTCCTGGCGGTGACGGCCCGGCCCGCCGCGCGCAACGTGCTCGCCGGGACGGCGTGCGCCGGGCTGGCCGCGGCCGGGGCTGTCACGGGGGCGCTGGCGCTCGCGGGCCACGAGGGTGCGCTGCGCCTCGCGACGGCGCTGCCCGTGGCACCGCTCGTGCTCGCACCGGACCGCCTCGGTGGGCTGTTCCTGCTCGTGGCGGGCGCCGTCGGCGTGCTCGCGTCGGTCTACGCGATCGGCTACGTCCACGGCCCGTCCGCCTCGCGCAGCCAGTGGGCGGCGCTCGCGGTGTTCCTCCTGGGGATGCAGCTCGTCCCGGCGGCCGCGGACGTCGTGAGCTTCCTGCTCGCCTGGGAGCTCATGGCCGGGGCCTCGACGGTCCTCGTGCTCGCCGAGCAGGCCCGCAACCCGGCAGCCCGCGAGGCCGCGCTCTGGTATGCGGTCATGACGCACCTCAGCCTGGTCGCGATCCTCGCCGGGTTCGCCGTGCTCGTCGGGCAGACCGGGGGCGTCGGCTTCGGGGTGCTGGCCAACGCCGACCCGTCGTCGGTCGCCGGCAGCGTGGCGTTCGTCCTGCTCGTCGTGGGCTTCGCCGCGAAGTCGGGCCTCGTGCCGCTGCACGTGTGGCTGCCCCGTGCCCACCCCGAGGCGCCCAGCCACGCCTCGGCGCTGATGAGCGCCGTCATGGTCAAGATGGGCGTCTACGGCATGCTGCTCGTGGCGCTGCGGCTGCTCCCTGGCGGCCCCACGTGGTGGTCCGTGCTGCTCATCGCGCTCGGCGCGGGGTCGGCGCTCTACGGGATCCTCCAGGCCGCCGTCGCGTCGGACGTCAAGCGCCTCCTCGCGTACTCGACGAGCGAGAACGTCGGACTCATCGTGCTGGCCCTCGGGGTCGCCCTGCTGCTGCGGGGCTACGACGTGCCGGGGCCGGCGTCGACCGCGCTCATCGCGTGCCTGCTGCTCGTGGTCAGCCACGCCGCGTTCAAGTCCACGCTGTTCCTCGGCGCGGGGGCGATCCTGCACGCCACCGGGGAGCGTGACCTCGACCGGCTCGGCGGGCTGGTGCACCGCATGCCGTGGACGGGCGCCGCCTTCGGCGTGGCCGCGCTCGGCGCCGCGGCCCTTCCGGTCACCGGCGGGTTCGCCGCCGAGTGGGCGCTGTTCCAGGGCCTCATCGCGGGCGTCCGCCCCGGGGACCGCGTGGTCGCCGTGGCCGTCCCCGTCGCCTTGGCCGTCATCGCGCTGACGGCAGGGCTCGCGCTCCTCACGTTCGTCAAGGCCTACGGGATCGCCTTCCTCGCCCGGCCCCGTTCCGAGGCCGCGGGCGAGGCGCACGAGGTCCCGGCGACGATGCGGGTGGCGATGGGCCTCGGCGCGCTGATCGTCGTCGCGCTCGGGGTGGTGCCAGGACCGCTGGCGGCCGTCCTGGCCCGCTCGGCCGGGATCGCCGGTGCCCGTCCCGTCGGGCTCGGTGGCCTGGAGCTCACCGGGGTGGGCGCGGTCCTCGACCCGGTGGCGCTGACCGTCCTGGGGCTGCTCGTCGCCGCGCCGGCGCTCGTCCTGGCAGCCGTGCTCGCGCGGCGTCACCCCCGGGTGGCCGACGTCCCCGGCTGGGGCTGCGGCGGGATCCGGACCAGCCCACGGATGCAGTACACCGCGACCTCCTACGCCGAGCCGCTCATGCGGGTCTTCGACGACGCGCTCCAGCCGGCCCGCGACGTCGAGGTCACCCACGTCGGGGAGTCGCGCTACATGGCCGAGAGCGTGCAGTACCGCCAGCGGGTCGACGACGTCGTCGAGGTGCGCGCCTACGCGCCGCTGGTGGCCGTGGCCGACCGGCTCGCCGACCGGGCCAGGGGGATCCAGAACGGCTTGATCCACCGCTACCTCGGCTTCGCGTTCGCGGCCCTGCTGCTCGTCCTCGTGGTGGTGGCCCTGTGACCTCGGCCATGACCCAGGCGGTGACGCTCCTCGTCGTCCTCGTGCAGGTGGCCCTCATGGTCGCGCTCGCGCCGGTGGTCGCCGGGGTGACGCGCCAGGTGCGCGCCCGGATCGAGGGCAGGGCCGGCGCCGGGGTGCTCCAGCCGTGGCGGGACCTGCGCAAGCTCCTCGCCAAGCGCCCCGTGCACGCGGCCGGCACCAGCTGGGTGACGCGGGCGGCACCGCTGCTGCTGCTGGCCTCGAGCCTGCTCGTCGCCGCGCTCGTCCCGCTCGTCGCGGCCCACCCGCTGACCCTCGTCCCGGACGACCTCTTCGTCGTCATCTCCGTGCTGCTGCTCGGCACCGTCGCGCTCGCCCTGCTCGGCCTGGACGCCGGGTCGGCGTTCGGCGGGATGGGCTCCAGCCGGCACATGATGATCGCGGCGCTCGTGGAGCCCACGGTGCTCATGGCCGTCTACGCGCTGTCGATCCCGGTGGGCAGCTCGACCCTGTCGCTCATCGTCGTCGACCGCAAGGACGACCCGGCCAGCATCGCCTCGCCCGCTGGCGTGCTGGCGGTGGTCGCGCTCGTCGTCGTCGTGCTCGCCGAGACCGGACGCCTGCCCGTCGACAACCCCGCCAC
>NZ_DAORSQ010000127.1:0-6000 GCF_035443605.1 Actinotalea sp.
CCCGGCACCGTGAGCAGTCGTGGCGTGGTCGAGCCGATCGCGACGAGGACCGCGTCGTACCGCGCGCGCAGCTCGGTCCAGGTGATGTCCGTGCCGATCTCGACGCCCGGCCGGAACCGCGTGCCCTCGGCCTCCATCTGCGCGACGCGGCGGTCGATGTGCCGCTTCTCGAGCTTGAAGTCCGGCACGCCGTAGCGCAGCAGGCCACCGATGCGGTCCGCCCGCTCGAAGACCGCGACGGTGTGCCCGGCCCGGGTGAGCTGCTGGGCCGCGGCCAGCCCGGCGGGCCCCGAGCCGACGACGGCGACGGTGTTGCCCGTGAGGAAGTGGGGCACCTGGGGGGTGATGAGCCCGCGCTCGAACGCCTCGTCGACGATCGAGACCTCGACGTTCTTGATCGTCACGGGCGGCTCGGAGATGCCCAGCACGCACGAGGTCTCGCACGGCGCAGGGCAGATCCGCCCGGTGAACTCCGGGAAGTTGTTCGTCGCGTGCAGCCGGTCGCTGGCCTCGGCCCACTGCCCGGTCCACACGAGGTGGTTCCACTCGGGGATGAGGTTGCCCAGCGGGCAGCCCTGGTGGCAGAACGGGATGCCGCAGTCCATGCAGCGCCCGGCCTGCGCCGTGAGGCGCGCGGCGTTCGCGCCGGAGCCGGCGAGGTCCGCCTGGACGTCGCGGTAGTCGAGCAGGCGCACCGGCACCGGCCGGCTCGGTGGCAGCTCGCGCTGGCGCACCTTGAGGAACCCGCGGGGGTCAGCCATGCGACACCTCCAGGATGTGCTCCCAGACACCGGGGGCGCTGGGGTCCAGCCCCTGCTCCTTGGCGTCTGCGAGGGTGGCGAGCATGCGCTCGTACTCGGTCGGCACCACCCGGGTGAACCGGGCCAGTGCCGCGGGGACGTCCGTGAGCAGCTCGGCCGCGAGCGGCGAGCCGGTCTCGGCGAGGTGCGTGCGCAGCAGCCGCTCGACGAGGCCGGCGTGCTCGGGGCCGACGGCGTCGAGCGCGAGCTCGCCGGACAGGCGGGCCGGCTGGTTGACCAGCTCGGGGCGCAGGTCGAGCACGAAGGCGTGCCCACCCGACATCCCGGCACCGAAGTTGCGGCCCGTGCGGCCGAGCACCATGACGGCGCCGCCCGTCATGTACTCGCAGCCGTGGTCGCCGACGCCCTCGACGACGAGCGTCGCACCGGAGTTGCGCACGGCGAACCGCTCGCCGACGACGCCGCGGAGGTAGATCTCCCCCGACGTCGCGCCGTAGCCGATGACGTTGCCGGCGATGACGTCCTGCTGGCCCGCCAGCACGGAGGCCAGGTCGGGACGGACGACGATGCGCCCGCCGGAAAGGCCCTTGCCGACGTAGTCGTTCGCGTCGCCGAAGAGCCGCAGGGTCACGCCGCGCGGCAGGAAGGCGCCGAGCGACTGCCCGGCCGACCCCGTGAGGGTCACGTCGATCGTGCCGTCTGGCAGGCCGGCGCCGCCGTGGCGCAGGGTGACCTCATGGCCGAGCATCGTGCCGACGGTCCGGTTGACGTTGCGCACCGGCAGGTCGATCGCGACCTTCTCCCCGTGCTCGAGCGCCGCAGCGGCCAGGGAGATGAGCTGGTTGTCCAGCGCCTTGTCGAGGCCGTGGTCCTGCGTCGTGGTGTTGCGCAGCGACGACCCGGGCGCCGGCTCGGGCCGGGCGAGCACCGGCGACAGGTCGAGCCCCACGGCCTTCCAGTGGTCGATCGCTGCCCGCGTGTCGAGCATCTCGACGTGGCCGACCGCCTCGGCGATCGAGCGGAAGCCGAGCGCCGCGAGGTACTCGCGCACCTCCGTGGCGATGAACTCGAAGAAGGTCTCCACGAACTCGGGCTTGCCGTTGAACCGTGCCCGGAGCTCGGGGTTCTGCGTCGCGACGCCCACGGGACAGGTGTCCAGGTGGCACACGCGCATCATGACGCACCCGCTGACCACCAGGGGCGCCGTGGCGAAGCCGAACTCCTCGGCACCCAGCAGCGCACCGATGACCACGTCACGGCCGGTCTTGAGCTGGCCGTCGACCTGCACGACGATCCGGTCGCGCAGGTTGTTGAGCACCAGGGTCTGCTGGGTCTCGGCCAGGCCGATCTCCCACGGGGTGCCAGCGTGCTTGAGCGACGTCAGCGGGCTCGCACCCGTGCCGCCGTCGTGCCCGGAGATGAGGACCACGTCGGCGTGCGCCTTGGACACGCCCGTCGCGACCGTGCCGACGCCGAACTCGCTGACCAGCTTGACGTGCACCCGGGCGACCGGGTTCGCGTTCTTGAGGTCGTGGATGAGCTGGGCGATGTCCTCGATCGAGTAGATGTCGTGGTGCGGCGGCGGGGAGATGAGCCCGACGCCGGGCGTGGAGTGCCGGGTCTGCGCGATCCACGGGTAGACCTTCGGGCCGGGCAGCTGGCCGCCCTCGCCCGGCTTGGCGCCCTGGGCCATCTTGATCTGCAGGTCCGTCGCGTTGGTCAGGTACTCCGACGTCACGCCGAACCGCCCGGACGCCACCTGCTTGATGGCGCTGCGCCGGGCCGGGTCGTGCAGGCGCTCGGGGTCCTCGCCCCCCTCGCCGGTGTTCGACCGCGCGCCGAGCCGGTTCATCGCGATGGCCAGCGTCTCGTGCGCCTCCATCGAGATGGAGCCGTAGGACATCGCGCCCGTGCTGAAGCGGGCGATGATGTCGCCGATCGGCTCGACCTCCTCGAGCGGCACGGCGGGGCGGGCGCCCTCGGCGAACCGCAGCAGGCCGCGCAGCGTCATGAGGCGCTCGGCCTGGTCGTCGACCCGCCGGGTGTACTGGCGGAACACGTCGAGCTGGCGCGTGCGCGTCGAGTGCTGGAGCCGGAAGACCGTCTCCGGGTCGAAGAGGTGCTCCTCGCCGTCCCGGCGCCACTGGTACTCGCCGCCCACGTTGAGCCGGCGGTGCGCCTGCGGGTTGCCGGACGCCGGGTAGGCGTCGGCGTGCCGCGCGGCGACCTCGGCGGCCAGGACGTCCAGGCCCACGCCACCCAGGCGGCTCGTGGTGCCGGCGAAGTACCGGTCCACGACCTCCTGGGACAGCCCGAGGGCCTCGAAGACCTGCGCACCGCGGTACGACGCGATGGTCGAGATCCCCATCTTGCTCATCACCTTGAGCACGCCCTTGCCCAGGGCCTTGATGAGGTGCGCGACGGCCTTCTCGGGGGTGACGCTCAGCGAGCCGTCCCGCGCGAGGCCCTCGACGGTCTCCATCGCGAGGTACGGGTTGACCGCAGCGGCGCCGAACCCGATGAGGAGCGCGACGTGGTGCACCTCGCGCACGTCGCCGGCCTCGACCACGAGGCTGATCTTGGTCCTCGTGTGCCGGCGCAGCAGGTGGTGGTGCACCGCGGAGGACAGCAGGAGCGAGGGGATGGGCGCGTGGTCGGCGTCGGACTCGCGGTCCGAGAGCACGATGAAGCTCACGCCGTCGTCGATCGCCTGGTCGACCTCGGCGAAGATCTCCTCGAGCCGGTGCTCGAGCGCCGGGGCGCCGCCGTCGACCTTGTACAGGCCGCGCACGATGATCGAGCGGAAGATGCCGGCGAGGGCGGGGTCACGGTCGACCCGGACGATCTTGGCCAGCTGGTCGTTGTCGAGCACCGGGAAGGGGAGCATGAGCTTGCGCGCGTGCTCCGGCAGGTCGGCGAGGAGGTTGGGCTCGGGGCCGATCGCGCCGCCGATCGAGGTGACGAGCTCTTCGCGGATCGCGTCGAGCGGCGGGTTGGTGACCTGCGCGAACATCTGCGTGAAGTAGTCGAAGAGGAGCCGCGGCCGGGCCGACAGCACGGCGATCGGGGTGTCGGAGCCCATCGCGCCCAGGGGCTCGTAGCCGTTGGCTGCCATCGGGGAGAGCAGGACCTTGAGCTCCTCCTCGGTGTACCCGAAGGCGCGCTGGCGTCGGCGCACCGACGCCGGGCTGTGCTCGACGTGCTCGCGCTCGGGCAGCTGGTCGAGGAACACCGAGTGGTCGGCGACCCACTGCGCGTAGGGGCGCTGGGCAGCGAGCTGGGACTTGACCTCGTCGTCGCCGACGATCCGGCCGGCACCCGTGTCGACGAGGAACATCTTGCCGGGCTCGAGGCGGCCCTTGCGGACCACGGTGCTCGGGTCGAGGTCGAGCACGCCCGCCTCGCTGGCGAGCACCACCAGACCGTCGTCCGTCACCCAGTAGCGGCCGGGGCGCAGCCCGTTGCGGTCCAGGACCGCGCCGATGACGGTGCCGTCGGTGAACGCCAGGGCGGCCGGGCCGTCCCACGGCTCCATGAGGGTCGAGTGGTACTCGTAGAACGCACGACGGTCCGGGTCCATCTCGGCGTGGTTCTCCCACGCCTCGGGCACCATCATGAGGATCGCGTGCGGCATGCTGCGGCCCGCGAGGTGCAACAGCTCGAGCACCTCGTCGAAGGTGCCGGAGTCGCTGCCACCCTCCGTGCAGATGGGCTTGAGCGGCTCGAGGTCGCCCAGGACGTCGCTGCTCAGCGTGCTCTGCCGCGCGGCCATCCAGTTGCGGTTGGCCCGCACCGTGTTGATCTCGCCGTTGTGCGCGAGCAGCCGGAACGGCTGCGCGAGCGGCCAGGACGGGAAGGTGTTGGTCGAGAACCGCGAGTGCACGAGCGCGAGCTCAGAGGCGTAGCGCGGGTCAGACAGGTCGGGGAAGAACGGCTCGAGCTGCCCCGTGGTGAGCATCCCCTTGTAGGTGAGGGTGCGCGCGGACAGCGAGGCGAAGTAGACGCCCAGCTCGTGCTCGGCGCGCTTGCGCACGCGGAACGCCCGGCGGTCCAGGTCGATCCCGGCCAGGGAGCGGGCCGGGTCGGCGACGACCAGCTGGCGGAAGGCCGGCATCGTCGCACGGGCCGTGGGGCCCACGAGACCCGCCGTGACGGGCACGTCGCGCCAGGCCAGCGTCTCCAGCCCCTCGGCGACGACGAGCGCGTCGATCGCCGCGACGGCCGCGCGCTGCTGCGCCTCGTCGGTCGGCAGGAAGGCCAGGCCGATGGCGTAGTGGCCGGCGGGCGGCAGCTCGGCGTCCACGACGTCGCGCAGGAAGGCGTCGGGCACCTGGGTGAGGATCCCGGCGCCGTCGCCGGACTCCTTCTCGGCGCCGACGGCGCCGCGGTGGTCCAGGTTGAGCAGGGCCGTGAGCCCGGCGTCGACGATGTCCCGACCGGGCGTGCCCCGCAGGGTCGCGACGAACGCGACGCCGCAGGCGTCGTGCTCCGCTGCAGGGTTGTACAGACCCTGTGCCGTGGGCACCGTCTGGTGGACCGGCCGGCTCATGTGCACCGTCCTCGCTGGGCCCGAGCGAGCCCGGGTTCGTGGTCAGGGAAGTCCAGGGACGCCGTCGGCCCAAACGACGCGACGATACCCGCTGGTCGCCCAGGGGCCGGGTCGCGACGTGGTGTCCATGGTCTCACGCTCGCTCCTCCGGCTGGGAGGCGTCCGGCTCACTCCGGATGGGGGGCCTCGCCGCCGGAGGGCTCGGCGTCGTGGGCCGTCTCCCCCGGTGCTCGGAGCAGCACGGTGGTCTCGCGCCCGGGGTGCCGGCGTCCGACCAGGACGAAGGCTACCAGCGCGCCCAGCCCCACCAGGATGGACGTCCAGACGTTCAGACGCAGCCCGGCGATGGTGTGCGCCGGGTCGATCCGCAGCAGCTCGATCCACAGCCGGCCGGTCGTGTACGCCAGCACGTAGGCCCAGAACACCCTTCCGTGGCCCCAGCGGTAGCGCCGGTCGAGCCACAGCAGCAGCGCGGCCGCGCCGAGGTTCCAGATCATCTCGTAGAGGAACGTCGGGTGGAACAGCGTGTCCGGCGGCAGACCTTCGGGGAACGAGGGGTTGGTCGGGTCGATCTCCAGGCCCCACGGCAGGGTGGTGGGCCCGCCGAAGAGCTCCTGGTTGAACCAGTTGCCGAGCCGGCCGAGAGGCTGGGCCACGAGCAGCCCCGGGGCCACGGCGTCCGCGAAGACG
>NZ_DAORSQ010000128.1:0-5658 GCF_035443605.1 Actinotalea sp.
GTGCCCGCTCCGAGCTTCGCGTAGATCGAGCGCACGTGGGTCTTCACCGTGTTGAGGCTGATGCCCTGTGCCTCGCCGATCTCGCCGAGGGTCATCATCGAAGGCAGGTCCCGCAGCACGACGAGCTCTCGCTCGGTGAGCCACACACCGGCCCCGGTCGTCGACGCCCCTCTGCCGCCGTCGTGGTTCGTCCCCTCCGCGCGCTGCCACTCGAGCACCTCGGTGATGCCGGTGACGACGCGGTCGAGGAACGGCTCGAGGTGGCCGGCGCGACCGTGCAACCCGGTGAGCAGCGTGTGGACCTCGAGGCCGGCGTCGAAGAACGGCCTGCAGGCGCCCGTGGGTTCAGCGAGCGCCAACGCGGTGAGCAGGGCCTCGGTGGCGGCCGGCCCTCGATCGGCTCGGGTCGCGAGCAGGGCTTCGAGCAGCCACGCCGCAGTGACGGCAGTCTCCCGCAGCGGCACCTCCCGGCCGCGCAGCACCGGCACGAGGAAACGACGGGCGTCGGTGGGCCGTCCGCGCGCCGCAGCAAGGTGCGCCTGCAGGACGAGCACATCGCCGCTGGCGCCCAGGCTCTGGTGAGCTCGCGCCACGGACTGCTCCGCGCGCTGCCACTCACCGAGGCTGAGACACATCCGCAGTTCGTGGGGTGCCGCGATCGGCGTGAAGGCCGAAGACCCCCCGCGCTCGGCACGCCACGCCGTGATCCGGACCAACCGATCCAGCGCAGCCCGACGGTCAGGGTGCCTGTCGAAGGCGATGATGGCGGCGCCGGCCCGGGCGCCACCCTCGACCTCGACGTCGATCGTGGCGTGTCCGCTCTCGATGACATCGAGGGCGGTGTCGGCCCAGAAGGCGGCATCTGCGGGCCGCAGGGCCTGGAACGAGGTCCACCCCGCCAGGGCGTAGGAGTACGCGAGGCCCGGGGAGCGTGCCCAGCCCCGCTCGCTCGCGAAGGTGATCGCGCGTTCGGCCGCGAGCCGAGCGCCCACGAAGTCGCTCTGCGCGAGGTGGGCTCCCGCGATGAGGTTCTTGCAGTAGAGCTGGATCGAGGGCAGCCCGGCAGCCTGGGCGAGGTCGATGGCACGTCGCAGGTCATCCCGGGCGCCCGCATGGTCACCCTCGACCAGACGCAGGGCCCCCCGGTCGCCGAGGACGAGCAGCCTGACGTCGGGGTCGAGGTCCGGCGGGAGCGGTGCTGCTCCGTGCGCGCCGAAGAGCTCGCTTGCCTGGGCCTGGTCGAGGTCAGCGGCCAGACGGGCCCGGTGCAGGGCTGCTGCCCTTCGCAGCGACGTCAGCCGCCGATCGGCGCCGTCATCGGGCTGACCCGCGAGCGCAGCCAGCGCCTCGTCGGCCTGGGCGAGGTCACCGTCGTCGACCGCGAGCAGGGCCCGGTGGATCAGCACGGTCGGTGTCTGCGGGCCGCCCAGCGCTGGCCGGCCGAGGGCGCGACGCACGCCTTGGGTCGCCCCGGCCATGAGCAGGCCGACTCCGTGCGAGCGCAGGATCGCGTCGACGAGGGCTGGGTCGCCCGCGGCGCAGGCGTGGTCGAGTGCCGCCACGGGCTGGTCGCGGTCCGCGAACCACCGGGCGGCCGTGCCGTGCAGCGCAGCGACCGAGGCCGGGTCCCGGCGCCGGAGCGCGGCCATGAGGTGGGTGCGCAGCAGCGCGTGGTAGCGGAACCACCGTCCATGGCGGTCCAGCCGGATGACGAGGGCGTTGCGCTGCGCGAGGTCGTCGAGCAGGGCAGCCGCGTCGAACCGTCCGCTCAGATGGGCCGCGAGGTCGACGTCCACCTCGTCGACGATGCTCGTGCGCTGGAGGAAGGTGACGAACTCCTCCGGCAGCCGGGAGAGCACCTCGCCGGCCAGGTAGTCGGCCACCGGTCGGTCGTCCCCGCTCCACTGCTCGACGAAGGTCCCCGGGTCGCCACCCTCCTCGAGCGACATGGCCGCCAGCCGCAGCCCGGCCGGCCAGCCCTCCGTGAGTCTCAGCATTGCGCCACGCACGTCGTCATCGAGGTCGAGGCCGAAGCGTGCCCAGAAGCTGTCCGCCTCGTCACTGGTGAACGACAGGTCGTTCGCCCGCAGCTCGTGCAGACGCCCAGCCACCCGCGCGAGGTGAAGCCCGACGGGTGGCTCGAAACGGCATCCGAACGCGATGCGAACCTCCGGGCCGGCCCACTCGACGAGAAGCCGGATGCCGGCCAACGCGTCGCCGTCGACGACCTCGTGGACGTCGTCGAGCACCAGCACCAGCCCGGGAGCCACCTCGCGGATCGCTGCGAGCAAGGCGGCAACGAACCCCGGGTCGGGGGCTCCTGCGGGTGCGTGGAGGCGGGTCAGCGCCTCCGCTGGGTGGCCAACGGCCACGACCAGGGCGTCGAGGACTGCGTTCCAGAAGGACTTCCCGTCGAAGTCGCGCCCGCAGGTGACCCACGCGATCGGCAGGCCGTGGGCCCGGCACTGTTCGGCGACGTCGATGAGCACGGTGGTCTTGCCGTAGCCCGCCGGAGCGCACGCGAGCAACAGGTCGGTGCCGGCGAGGGTCCAGGCTTCCTGAGATCGGGTGAGCAACAGGCGAGGTCGTTCGAGCGCCCCATCGATCCGGCGCGGCACGCACAGCCGGGGAGTCGCAGCGGAGGGCGTCTCCCGGACAGCAGTCACGCGTCTACGGTAGATCCGGTTCGGCCATCGTGGGTAGTAACGCAAAACCTCGTGACCACACACGCACCCAGCGGCGACAGCCGTCGCCGGGCGTGCGGATGCCGGGTGGCTCAGACGTCGTGGATGGCTTGGGCGCGGCCCTCCTCGACAGCGGCGGCGAGCGCCGCGTGGTCCTGTTCGGTGATGTCGGCGTACTGCTCCGCGAAGTCGGCCAGCGCTCGGTCGAAACGGTCGGACTTGCCCAGGTAGCCGGCGATCGCGAACCGGTCTCCCGTGCGGGCGTGGGCGCGGGCCAGAGTCCAGCCACACAGCTGGGCGTAGGTGGTCAGGCCCGCGAGGGTCATGCTCTCCAGGGGGAGGGAGAACTTCCAGTCCCGCAGCTGACGGACGTAGAAGTCGCGAACCACGCCGTCGACGCCCGTGATGCGCTGCCACCCGAGGAAGATGTCGCTGGCCGCCTGCATGAGGTGTTGGCCGGAGACGACCCGTTCACCCTCGTGGTCGTGGATGCCGTCGCCGCAGTAGTCGGCGAGCACCGAGCGCTGGGCCTCCTTGATCTGGAGGAAGAGGGGGAGCTTGCCGCCGTCGGCCTCGAGCAGCACGATCCACGCGCGGGTGCCGACGCTGCCGACGCCCACGACCTTGCGAGCGGCCCCGACCACGCGGAACTGGTTGAGCAGGTGGCGCCGATCGGCGGTGAGGGTGCGCCGGTAGTCCTCCAGGATCTCGTCGAGGAAGCGGTAGAGCTGGTCCGCCCCGACGTCGTCGAGCAGCTCCTCGATCGGGACGACGAGGGGTGGCTGGCTGATGATCCGGCGGTGGCCGCCCTCGACCGTGGTCAGCTTGCCGAGCACCTGGAGGCTGTCGCGCTTGCGGGCCTTGGCCAGGGCCTTGCGGGTGCGGCCGACACCCTCGGCGCCGACCTGGGGGGCGACCTTCTCCAGGGCCTCCTCGACGTCGAGCCGTGAGTACCAGACCTCGAGCAGGCTCTTCGACGCGAACTCGGCCATGCTCGTGCGGTAGGTCGCGACTCCCGCCCGCACGAGGGAGTGCCGATCCTTCGCGCTGAGGCCCAGGTCGCGGCCGGCGACCGCGAGGCTGGCGGCAAAGCGCTTGACGTCCCACTCGAACGGCCCCGGAAGGGTCTCGTCGAAGTCGTTGAGGTCGAAGACGAGGTGCCGGTCCGGGGACGCGAAGATGCCGAAGTTGGACAGGTGTGCGTCGCCGCAGAGCTGCACCCGCAGGCCCGAGTCAGGTGTCATCGCCAGGTCGGCGGCCATCGGTAGGGCAGCACCGCGGAAGAACGTGAACG
Organism: Actinotalea sp.; assembly: GCF_035443605.1. NCBI lineage: Bacteria > Bacillati > Actinomycetota > Actinomycetes > Micrococcales > Cellulomonadaceae > Actinotalea > Actinotalea sp. Next base: position 3,979 of record NZ_DAORSQ010000128.1, read on the forward strand.
GCGATGCCAGCATCCGCCCGTGCCGGATGGGGACCAGTTCGGGGACCCGGCTGTCGGCCTGCCCGAGGAGCAGGCCGACAGCGTCGCGGTCGGCCGCAGCGCCGACCTGCGCCTGGCCCTCGAGCGGGGCGTGGGTGCGGGCCGACTTTCCGTGCTTGCGTCGCTCAGCGGGACTGAGGTCGGCCACGTCGAACACCATCTCTCGTCGTCATCCGGCGTGCGGGCCGGTCAGCCGAGCAGCTTGGCCTTCTGGGCGGCGAACTCGTCCTCGGTGAGGATGCCCTGGTCGCGAAGCTCGGCCAGGGACTTCAGCTGGGTGATGAGGTCGCTCGTCATCGCCGGTGCGGCGGGTGCGGGCGCGGGGGCCGGTGCAGCAGCGGGCGGTGCGGGGGCCGCTGCCGCCATCTGGTCCTGGTAGGCCTGCGAGCGCTGCGCGGCGATGGCCGCGTCGCGGTCGGCGTACTTCTCGGCCTGGCGGCGCTGCACGCGGCCGCTCACCGATGACGCGGTTCCGGCGATGACGGCCGTACGGGCCACGCCTCGAAGAAGTCCTGGCATTGTCCTACTCGCTTTCTGTCGACTCGAGGGCGTCGAGTGCGTCCATGACGTCTGCTGCGGGGATGCGCATGCTGGCGATGACGTCGCCGCCACCGCGTCGGACCGCCGCGACGAACGGGGCGGCCCAGCTGTTCTCGAAGACGATGAGCGCGGCCAGGGAGCCGTGCTCGATCGCCTCGCTGGCCTGGGCGATGTCCTCGGGGCCGAGCAGCCCGGACCGCGCGCCGGAGAACCTCGTGAACGAGACCTCGCCAGCGAGGGTGTCGAGGTCGAGGACCTCCACACCGCCATCGGCGAACTTGCGGACGACCACGAGGTCGAGCAGCCGCACCGTCCCGTTGTCGACGAGCTCGAACATCGCGTCGGCTGCCTCGCTCTGACGGTCTGCGCTGGGGAACTCGAGAAGCAGGAAGTCGATCGGGCCGTGAGCCCGCTCCGTGTCGGTCGTGGTCATGCCGGTCCCTCTCGACGGTCTGGGGGTGTCTGCTCCATCAAGCCAGTCTCCGGCACTGCGCGCCTCACCCACCCGGGGTGAGCGTGCAGACCGTGCCGCACGGTGCCGCACGGGCGATGCCGCGCCGGACGGCATCCGTAGGATCCTCGTATGCTTCCCGGGCTCGGACTGCGCAGCCGCATCCTCGTGCTGACGATGCCCCTGGTGCTGTTGGGCCACGCCTTCGGTGCGGGGATCGTGTACCTGTCGCTGGGCCAGGTCCTGGAGGCAGCCGCCCGACGGAGCGCCTCCTCGGAGGTCGCGGAGGTTCGCGCTGACCTCGCGCTGCACGAGAGCGGTGAAGACGTCGCCTACCACGTGGCCGCCGGCCCTGATCGGGTCGTGCAGATCGTCGAGCCTTCGGGAACGCTGGTCGCGACCAGCATGCCGGCGCTCGGGACGCCGATCCATGATCCGGCTGAATCGACGGAGGAGGTCCGGGTCGTCATCGACGACGACGTCCCGGGGCTGGGTGGTCGCACGTACGCGATCGGGATGTCCGATGCGACGACGATTGGTGGCCAACGCCGCGTCGTCCTCGTCGCCGTTCCCACCGACCTGGGTGCCTCCGCCCTCGGCCCCACGGTGACCTTCGGGGTGCTCGGGCTCATCGGCATCATCCTCATCCT
>NZ_DAORSQ010000129.1:0-5657 GCF_035443605.1 Actinotalea sp.
AGCTCGCCGGCCACACCGGACGCGTCGAGATGTCGACGCCGTCGTTGCCCATCGTGGCGGGCACCACGGGCAGGTCGAGGACGTGGTCGTCCACCCGCAGCTGGGCGGATGCGGTCACGGTCTCGGTCATGCTGTCCTCCTCGGGTCACCGGTGCGCGGGGTCATCGGCGCGGTCCGGCCGTGCGGGGCCCCAGGCCGTTGTCACGTCCGGGTCAAATCCAAGTAAAGCAGATGCAGCGCGGCCGGTGGTCCGTCGCCACCGTCAGCGCCGTCACGCACCCGTCAGCCGGGCGACGGCGCGGGCCACCGACTCGTCCGACGCCGTCAGGGCGATCCGTACGTGCCGCGCACCGGCCGGCCCGTAGAAGGCACCGGGCGCGACGAGGATGCCCAGGTCGGCGAGGTCCGCGACGGTCCGCCAGCAGTCCTGCCCCGCGCCCGCGGCGCGCGTCCACAGGTAGAGCCCCGCGGCGGAGCCGTCGACCTCGAACCCGGCACCCTCGAGCGCGTCGCGCAACGCCCTGCGCCGGCGCCCGTACCGGGCGCGCTGCTCCGCCACGTGCGCGTCGTCGTCGAGCGCGGCCACCATCGCCGCCTGGACGGGGGCCGGCACCATCATCCCGGCGTGCTTGCGCACCTCGAGGAGGCGGGACACGAGGGCCCGGTCGCCCGCGACGAACGCCGCGCGGTACCCCGCGAGGTTGGACTGCTTGGACAGCGAGTGCACGGCGAGCAGGCCCGTGTGGTCACCGTCGCAGACCGCGGGGTCGAGGATGCTCGGCACCCCGCCACCCGCCCACGGCTCGTCCCAGGCCAGCAGGGCGTAGCACTCGTCGCTCGCCACCACGGCACCGGCGCGTCGGGCCTCGGCGACGACGGCACGCAGCTCGTCGACCCCCAGGACCTGGCCCGTGGGGTTCGCGGGCGAGTTGACCCAGACGAGGCGGACGTCGGGCCGCCCGGCCCACACCGCGACGTCGTCGGCCGGCAGCGGCGTGGCCCCGGCGAGGCGTGCGCCCACGTCGTAGGTGGGGTACGCCGTCCGTGGGTGCACGACGACGTCGCCGGCACCCAGGCCGAGCAGCGCGGGCAGCCACGCGACGAGCTCCTTGGAGCCGACCGTCGGCAGCACGGCCGCCGGGTCGAGCCCCGGGACCCCGCGCCGCCGGGCGAACCACGCCGCGACCGCCTCGCGCAGGGCGAGCGTGCCGTGGGTCGTGGGGTAGCCCGGCGCGTCCGCCGCGGCGGCCAGCGCCTCCTGGACCAGCTCGGGCGTCGGGTCGACCGGGGTGCCGACGGACAGGTCGACGATGCCGTCGGGGTGCGCCATGGCACGCTCGGCGAACGGCACGAGCGTGTCCCAGGGGAAGTCCGGCAGGGCGCCGGTGAGCAGTCCCACGTCGCCGACGCGCTGGCGTCAGACGGCGCTCTGCGGCGGGAGCGCCGCGATGATCGGGTGGTCGCGCTCGATGAGCCCGAGCTTCGCCGCGCCGCCGGGCGAGCCGAGCACGTCGAAGAACTCGACGTTGGCCTTGTAGTACTCGCTCCACTGCCCGGGGACGTCGTCCTCGTAGTAGATGGCCTCGACGGGGCAGACGGGCTCGCACGCGCCGCAGTCCACGCACTCGTCGGGGTGGATGTACAGCGAGCGTGCGCCCTCGTAGATGCAGTCGACGGGACACTCCTCGATGCAGGCCTTGTCCTTGACGTCCACGCAGGGCTGGGCGATCACGTACGTCACGGGCGGTCCCTCCAAGTAGCCGAGGACCCTAGTATCCCCCAGGTGAGCAGCACACGGGTGATGAGCGCCAGCACGTGGGCACGGCCGTGAACGGGGCCTGGACCGCGTGGCCCGTCGGCGTGCGCGTCGTCGTGCGGCGCCGGCTCGACGGGGGCGGCTACAGCGACGTGCTCGGCGAGCTCCTCGCCTCGGGGCCCGACGGCGTCACCGTGCGCAGCCGCACCGGCGACGTCACCGTGCCGGCCGCGGAGATCGCCGTCGGCAAGATCGTCCCGCCGCCACCCGTCCGGCCCCGGCGCCCACCACGGGACGCGGACTAACCTGGCCCCATGCGGGCTGACAGCCTGCGCCGATGGCTCCCGGGCCTCGAGGTGGCGCGCCACTACCAGCGGGCATGGTTGCGCCACGACCTCGTCGCCGGCGTGGTGCTCACCGCCCTGCTCATCCCGGCCGGCATCGGCTACGCCCAGGCGGCCGGGCTGCCGCCGCAGACGGGCCTCTACGCGACGATCGTCCCGCTGCTGGCCTACGCCCTCGTGGGGCCGTCGCGCGTGCTCGTGCTGGGTCCCGACTCGTCGCTCGCCCCGATCATCGCGGTCTCGGTGCTGCCGCTGGCCGCCGGCGACCCGGACCGCGCCGTCGCCCTCGCCGGGCTGCTCGCCGTCCTCGTCGGGCTCGTGCTCCTCGTCGGCGGGCTGGCGCGGATCGGTGCGGTGACGGCGCTGCTGTCGCGCCCCATCCGGATCGGGTACCTCAACGGCATCGCGCTCGTGGTCATCGTCTCCCAGCTGCCGGCGGTGCTCGGCGTGCGGATCGAGGCGACGTGGTCGCTCGGCGACGTCGGGGCGGTGGTGCGCGAGCTCGCCGGCGGCCGGGTCAACGGGACGGCGCTCGCCGTCGGCCTGGTGTCGCTGGCCGTCGTGGTGGGGCTCCGGGTCACCGTGAGCCCCGTCGCCGGCGTGCTGGGATCCGTGGTGGGCGCCGTCGTTTTCGTGGCCGTGGCGGGGCTCGCCGACGCCGTGCCGGTCGTCGGGGCCATGCCGCACGGTCTGCCGGCGCCGGCTCTCGGCGGGCTGGGCTGGGACGACGTCCTTGCCCTCGCCGGGCCGGCGCTCGGCATCGCGCTCGTCGCGTTCGCCGACACCGCCGTGCTCTCGCGCTCGCTCGCGGCGCGACGCGGCGAGACCGTGGACGGCAGCCACGAGATGGCGGCGATCGGTGCGGCCAACGTGGCCGGCGGGCTGCTCGGTGGCTTCCCGGTGAGCGCCTCGTCCTCGCGTACGCCGGTGGCGGAGCAGGCCGGCGCCCGCACCCAGCTCGTCGGGCTGCTCGGCGCCGCGCTCCTCGTGGCGTTCGTGCTGCTGGCGCCCGGGCTCACCGGGCTGCTTCCCTCGGCGACGCTCGGGGCCGTCGTCATCCTCGCGGCGGCCTCGCTCGTGGACGTGCCCGGCACCGTGCGGCTGCTCCGGATGAACCCCGTCGAGGGGCTGCTCTCGGTCGCGGCGCTGCTGGGTGTCGCGCTCGTCGGGGTGCTCGAGGGCATCGTCGTCGCGATCGCGCTGTCGCTGGCCGCCTTCGTGCGTCACGCGTGGCAGCCCTACCGCGCCGAGCTCGGCCTCCTGCCGGGCGTGCGCGGCTACCACGACCTCGCGCGTCACCCCGAGGGGTCCCGCGTGCCGGGTGTGGTCATCGTGCGCTTCGACGCACCGCTGTTCTTCGCCAACGGCGCGCAGTTCGACGACTACGTGCGCTCGGTGGTCGACGCCGCCGGTCCGGGCGTGCACACGGTGATCCTGGCGGCCGAGCCGATCACGGACATCGACACCACAGCGGCCGAGGAGCTCGCCGAGCTCGACGACGTGCTCGCGGCCCGGGGCGTCACGCTCGTGTTCGCCGAGATGAAGGGCCCGGTCAAGGACCGGCTGCACCGCTACGACCGGGAGGACGGCGCGCGCAGGCCCCGCTACGGGCCCGAGCGGTTCGCACCCACCGTGGGTGCCGCCGTCGACCGCGTCACCGGCCGGCTGCGGGGCGACCTGGGGCCCGACGCGGCGGCCGAGGGCTGAGCCGCACCGAGGCCGGCCGGCGCCGCACCGTCAACCCGTGGGCTCCGCCCCGCAGACGATCCGGTTCTGGGGTCGGTAGCGATGGGTCCACGACTCGCGCGAGGCCTCGACACCGGCCAGCGCCACCGCGCGGGTCACGGTGACCGAGAAGCCGGGGTTGCCGGCGGACTGCGCCTCGCACGTGGGCGACTGGGAGTACACCGTGGTGGGTGCGACCACGCCGGAGCGGCCCGACGTCGTCGAGTCGACCGTCCAGTGCGGCGTGCTCCACACCTTGACGTGGACCCGGCCGCCCTCGACGTAGGCCTGCAGCAGCGCCCCGTAGGGGGTGTTGTTGGCCCACCGCAGGTCGATCACCCCGGTGAAGATGGTCGCCTCGCGCCCCTCGGGGTACCGCGAGAACCACTCGCTGTGCGGGGTGTGCTCGAGGAGCTCGAACCCGGCGAAGTAGGCGGCGTTGAAGGTGGTGGTGGAGATCTGGGAGAGCCCACCGCCCCAGGCGTCGGTGTGCTGGCCGCTGACGATGGCGCCCGCCTGGACGAAGCCGTGCTCGGCGTCGATCGGGCCGAGCGCCTCCGTGAGGCTGAACTCCTCGCCGGGCCGCACGAGCACACCGTTGATCTTGCTGGCCCCCACGATGATGTTCTGGGTCCGGCGCGGCTCGCTGGTCAGCGGGGTGGAGAACTCCGAGACGATCTGCACGATGCCGAGCGACTCGAGCTGCGCGGTCGACTGGCTCGGGTCGGTCGCGACGAGCTCGACCCGCGCGGTGCGGTCGTCCCCTGTGCCGGCCACGGCCACCGCCGCCGCGAGGGCCTCCGGGTCGAGGGTGGTGCCCGGCGTCCCGGGGACGATCACCGGCAGGCCGTCGACGAAGGTGAACGACGCGTCGGCCGGGTCGGTGAGCAGCGCCGTGGTGCGCGACGTGACCGCCTCGACGAGCGCCACGCCGTCGAGCTGGAGCGTCAGCTCCGTGCCGTCCGGCACGAAGGCCGCGGCCGCGGCCAGGACGTCCGTGGGCAGCTCCGCGACCTGGTCCGCGACCGCGACGGCGACCGGAGCGTCGACCAGCGGCCGTGCCACCTCGGCGAGCACGCGCTCGACCTCGGCATCGGTGATGGCGGGGGCGGTCACGGCGGACGGCAGCTCGATGGGGCGCGGCGCGGTGAGCCAGCCCTCGGTGAGGACCCCGCGCGCGGCCTCCTCGTCGACCCCCGACCCGTCGACGGCGGCCGTGCTCTGGGCCTCCTCGTCGACGAAGACGATCGTGCCGTCCACGGGGTCGGTGACGAGGGAGTCCGCGACCTCGACCAGGGCATCGGTCAGTGCCGCGGAGTCGACCGTCGTGACCGGGTCGACCTCGTCGGCGCCGAACAGGTGACGCCACAGGCGGGCGGGCTCCAGACCGAACCCGGTGAGCTGGTCGACCGTTGCGGCCGCGTCGAGCGTGAGGCCCGCGGCCACGGGGTCGAACGCCGTGCGCTTGTCCCCCAGGGCCACCGGGATCGGCTCGGTGGTCGCTGCGGCCAGCTGCTCCTCGAGCCGCACGACCGCGGCGGCGGCGTCGAGCCCACCGATCTCCACGCCCGCGACGACGGTCCCGGTCGGCACCCGGTCGGAGAGCAGCCAGAGCGCCCCGACGTACAGGCCCGTGAGCACGACGAGGACCGACGCGACGGCGCCGAGCACGCGGGGCCAGCGACGACGGCGCCTCTGCTCGGGGAAGGCGTCGAGCGGTGTGCCGGCCACGGGCGGGAGGGGCGCTGGCTCGGGCTCGGGCTCGGACTGGGGCGCGGGCTCGGGCTCGGGCTCGGACTGGGGCGCGGGCTCGGGCTCGGGCTCGGACTGGG